>DATMML010000119.1 GCA_035570235.1 Vicinamibacteria bacterium
TCCGCTAAAAGTCAGCTCCGTCGTCTTTGGCACCCAGCTTGCCCCGACCGTCCACGCGGACCCGACGAACCCGCTGGCTCGCGACGGGTCAGAACTCATGCCGAGCGTGACCCACGTCGTCGCGACCACTCAGCCACTCTATTTCTACTACGAGGTCTACGATCCGGCCCGCAACCCCGGGGGCGACGTGCGGGTGCTTAGCAACATCGCCTTCTTCCGCGGCAACACCCGCCGATACGAGACGCCGCTGGTTGAGGTGAAGCGCCTCGCCGCCGCGGACCGAAACGCCGCCGTTCTGCAGCTCGCGGTTCCCGCCGACTCGCTCAAGCCCGGCCTCTACACTTGCCAGGTAAACGTGATTGACGACGTGGCGGGGACATTCACCTTCCCGCGCCTTGCCCTTCTCGTGCGCCAGTAAGCCGGTCCCTTTGCCGTTGCAGGAGCGGAGGAACTCGTTCGCCCCTGCCTCTTCGGGCAAATGGCAGACGGTAGTGCCCTTCTCGTTACTCCGAGCGTGGCGAAGGACCGGAACCCGCGGAAGACCCCTGGACTCAAGACCACGTGGCCGCTTGCGCTTGCGTTTCGGCCGATCTATATTGATCGCTGAGTGGAGCGGAAGCGCAGGAAATCAGGGAGGGCTAAGGGAAGGTTCACTAGCGGAAGCAAGAGTGTTCTCGTTGTTTTGTTCGTACCGAGCGTGGAGAGAGACGGCAGGACGCCCATCGACCAAGAGCACTGGGTTGGTGCGGCGCTCGAGATGTTTGGGACAGTCTTTGGAGGGGCTACGGCCTACCCGAAGGCGAGGGGTATTTGGCGGGATGACGAGAGGGGCGGAGCTCTGGTGAGGGACGAGCCGGTGGTCATCCACTGTTATACGACTCGGGGCAACATCGAGGACCCAAAGAGCCTTGCCGAGTTCGGTCGCTTCTGCAGGCATCTGGGACGCGCGACCAACCAAGGCGAGGTTGGGCTGGTCGTCGGCGATGAGTATTTAGCCATCAGTGACTTCGCGACGGAGTTAGAACCATGAAGACAACCCTCGACATGGAGAAGATCGCGAAGGGGCTCGGTGCACAGCCCCGCGCAAAGGTTTCGGCCAAAGGCGGATACTTTGGCGCGATGCAGCTCCTGGCCGACATTGCGGCACGGTTCCGGGTACCCTCGGGCGGAGGCCGGGCTACCGATCCGCGATGGACCGAGCGGCGCTTGGTGCCGCTGGCGCCGCGCACCCTCGAACGCTTGGAAGAGCTGACCGCCAGGATTCGCAAGCACGGGAGCGCAAACCTGGAACCGATGCAGCTTGCGGGCCTATTGCTCGAAAAGACGACAGAACGCGTTAGCGAAGAAGAGGCTGAAGAATTGCTGAGGCCGAATCGAGTGAATCGTTGAACTGAGGCTCCCTTTGCAGTGGCCCCGCCCGGGCGCTCGGTTCCCCGCCTCGTCCGAGACTGCCTTCTTCCTATGGGTGATGTCGCTCCCACGTAGCGATGTACAGGCGGGTTGAGGGGCGGTCGAGCAACCGAATCGCCTGACCTGCGGGGGCAGGGGCTCGAAACCGCCCGCTCGCAGGTGATCGCGGGCGTTATGGGGACGTGGCGAGGAAAGGGGCGATGCGTCGATCCGGGACCCTGACTCCATTCGCTGCGGCTGTGCTGCTCTGGGGGTGCCCCTATGAGGCCAGCATTGAGCCGGCCGGAGCACCGGCCCGGTTGCGTGGCAGCCTGGTCGGAAACTGGTCCAGCAGTGCCGACAGCGCGGGACACTACGCACTCCTGCAATTCGGCTGGGATCAGTGCGAAGGAAACGGTCGGGAAGGGGGAGGGGCTTCCCTGAGGGCGATGCGGTTGGCAACCCCCCCCACCCGGGGGACGGACAAAGAGGCTACTGGGTCCGGAAGGCGAAGAGCCGGTTGTCGGCCCCGACCAGGATCCGCCCCTTGACCGCGATGGGAGTCGAGAAACGCCGCACGTGACTCAGGAGATCGCCGGGGCCGCCGCCCGCGAATAGGAGCTGTCCTGTCTCCGCATCCCAACCGTAGAGGCGCTCGGTCCCCTCCGCCCCGGCCGCCCAGACCACCATCTCGGAATGCCCATCGGTGGTGGTGACGATCGGTGATCCCTCCCCTCCGCTGGCCGTGCACCAGGCGACGATAAGGGAAGGGGGGGCGGCAGGAGCGAGCTTCAGGGCCACGAGGTCCCCGACTTGGCCGGTTGGACAGCCCAGGCCCAGAGCGCCTCCATGTCCGTGGAAGGTGACAAAGGTCCCGTTGGCCGTGGTGTAGGCGGTGGCGGCGTTGATGATTTCTCCCTCCGACACCTGCTGGCTGAACAAGCCTTCCCCCCCCCGGCCGTTGCCTGTCCCAAAGCCGCCCAGGTTCGACCGGTCCAGGAGGTAGGCAACGCCCAACTTGCTTAGCGCGACCACGAGCGCAGAGGGGGTGGCCCCCGGAAGATCGACCAAGAGGGGTCCCGAGCCCCCCATGTCGAGGTCGCCGAAGTCGAGCCGCTGCCAGTTGGAGGGGGCGAAGAAGTCGACGGTCTTTCCCGAAAACTGGGGGCCCGCCTGGAAGCGCAGGATGGCCTCCCCCCCTCCCCAGTTCTGGGCGAGGAAGGTATTCCCCGTGGCGGCAAAGACAGCGGAGCCGTCGCTGGCCAGCCCCCCCGGCGCCCAGATCCCTCCTCCCCTCGCGCCCGTGGCCCAGCCCTGGGCCCCCGCCGGGTTCGCGAGGGGCACGCCTATGACCCAGCCATGATAGTCGCCGCAATCGCCGGCATGCCCGCCGTAGGGAACGTAGAGCGTGCTCCCCACCACGATGAGGGCGCCCCGCTGATTCTGGAGCACGGGAGCGAACCCCAGGTTATTGAACTGCACGGTCGAGGGATCGAAGGGCCAACCGGAGCGCTCGGACCCGTCGTCGATGGAGAGGGCGTGGATCAGGTGTTGGAGGATGGTGCTCCGATTGCCGGTGACCGCATCCAGGAAGAGGGTGCGGCTGGGGAGGTCAATGTAGGGCGTGCCCGTGATGCCCAGCGGGAAGATGTCGCCGCACCCGGCTCCCGTAGCCCCCGCGGGCGTACCCATGGACTTGGTCCAAACCGTGTTCCCCGTCTGCTCGTCGAGGGCGTAGACGTCGTCGCCTTCGGTGACGACATAGAAGGCGCCCTTGCCATTCGGCCCGTTCTCCACATAGAGGGGCTGCGCGTAGACGTTCCCCACGAAGCTTCCATTGAATGAGGTGTCCATCTGCAGGGTCGCGGCCTTGGTGCGGGTCAGCGTGGGCTGCAGGTAGACCCCGTCCCGACGGGCACTGTGGTGGTGCTGAAGCACGTCGTTGTTGGTCGGGGAGGGCGTCGGGGAGGGGATCGGGGCGGGGGCCGGGCTCGAGCTCCCGCACCCTGGACCCAAGGCCAAAAGGATCAAGATCGGCGCGCCGCCGGCCGCTCGTGACATGGGGAATGGCCTCCCCCTCGAACTGTCTCACGACCGGGGCGAGTGGACAAGGGCAGGGCCCTAGACCGTCCCTAGGTTTGGAGGGTCTCTAAATCCGGGATCAATTGGGCGTGAACTCACTCCAGATTTAGGGATGTAGTCCCAGATTTGACTGCCAGCCGAATGGCCCCCTAAATATGGGAAAGGCCACTAGAATCAGCGGGCCTCAGTCCCAGACTCAAGGGATGCGCGACACCAGGGCTGGACGGCTGGAAGGAGATGGGATGAAGCTCCTCCGACAACTCGATCGGGTCGCGGCGGCGTTGCTTGGCGCGCCGCTTCTGCTCTTCGGCGTCGCGAAGGTCGGCGCGGTCGAGGCAGGCAAGCCATCAAAAACCTCGGTGTTGGTGATGGCGGCCCGCGCCATCGGAGCCCGCGACCCAGATCCCACCGTCCGGAATCCGGATTGGCTGGCGGAACATCTTCTGGGCCCCGAGGAGCGGGCCCTGATCCCTGACAACTACGCCCTCCTGGCCCTGGATCAGGACTATCGCGAAGCCATGAAGGATCCCCGGACGCGAGGACTCGTACTGACCATGACCGTGCGCACGAAGTTCAACGACGAGCACCTTCTACAGGCGGTCGGGGAGGGTGCTCTCCAGGTCGTGAACCTGGGCGCAGGATTCGACAGCCGGGCCTACCGGTTCCGGCAGGCCCTCCGCAACGTGAAAGTATTCGAGGTGGACTACGGTCCCACCCAAGAGTACAAGCGCCACCGCGTGCAGGAAGTGTTGGGGCCCCCCCCGCCCAACGTGCGCTACGTGCCCATCGACTTCACGCGCGAACAACTGGCGGACGTGCTCGGGCGGGCGGGGTATCGCACCGACCTCCGCACGTTCTTTCTCTGGGAAGGCGTTACGCAGTACATCCCCGAGGAAGCCGTCCTGGAGACTCTGCGCTTCGTCGCGGGTAACTCCGCTTCGGGCAGCGCGGTGGTCTTTGACTACTCGACGCGCAGCCGGCTCGAGGAGCTACCCAAGGTCTCCGAGGCGGAGCGCACTCTCCAGGCAATGGTGAGAGCCTGGGGCGAGCCCTGGATCTTTGGGATCCCGGAGGGTACAACGGCCTCGTTCGTGAAGAACGCGGGCCTCGACCTCGTCGAGAACCTCCCCGTACATGGACCGGAGTCCGTTACCCGCTACCTGACGAGAAAGGATCGCTCGCGCATGGGAGACCTCCCCTGGCCGTTGCCTTCGCCTGAGCTGGGGGAAGGGCGGTACACCTACTACTGTGCGCGGGCAACGGTTCGGGTCCGGGAGGGTTCGCAGTCCCGGTGATCGCCGTCGCCGGAGCCCCGCCCCGCAGCGTGACGGCAACCAAGGGTTACAATGGTTACGGTCGGGTATGTCGTGATGTTCTGGTGTGGTGACCGCCGCACCGGCCAATCGTTGTCGGGGCAACCGCGCTCGGCGGGGTTCTTGGGGTGTGGTTGGTGTGGTGCCGGCGAAGCGCGAGCGCCCGGGGTAGGACGCGATCTTGCACCTCGCCAATGAGAGAGACGCAAATCCTAAGGGTGTCGACGAGTCTAAGAAAAGGCCGCGTAGCAACGCGTTGCACCTGTTGAAGGAAGGCGCCGGAAACGACACTACAGTTCCTTGCGGCTCCCCGGTTCTGGGCAAGTCCTATGACCGACGACGATAGAGAGGCTCTGAGAGAACATTTCGAGCAAGAGTCAACTGAAGCGCTGGTCTCAATCCTCCGCAACCACGATGAACAGGAATGGCGGCCCGAGGTGTTCGAGGTCGTGGCCACCATACTGAAGAGCAGGGGCTTGGCACCTGGAGAGGTCGTCGCTCTAGGCCCGGAGCCGGCCGTCATAGATGTCGTGGAATCGGAACCAACGGTTACCGTTGCCAACTTCTTCAGTCCCGCCGAGGCTCACGGCTCCAGAATGGCGCTTGAGGAGGCTGGTATCCCTGCCTGGGTCATGGACGAGGGGCTGGGCACCATCTATGGGGTTGGCGTCGGCACCCGCGTGCAGGTGCGCGCCAGTGATGCCGATGCCGCTCGCCAAGTCCTGTCTTCGCAGCCAGCCCCCGGTGATGCATTGCCTGCTGACATAGCTGAGCCCGCTTGCCCTGCCTGCGGCTCTCGTAATGTGGCCCCGGAAGCTTGGGTCGAGACAGAGTCTGGTCAACGCCACCAGGGCACTCGACGCCAGTGGCACTACGTGTGTGCAGACTGCCGGGAGGCTTGGCCACTACGATAGTCGCGCGCTCCAACAACGCGGCCATGGTTTCTTCCACGCGCACGGGCCCCATGTCTGCCGCATGTCCCGAGCCCGAAGGACTGGTCAACCCGTCTACCGTGGTCGGTCTCAGGGGTGCCACCGAGCGAGGCCCGCAGTCCCTTGAGGTCCGTCTTCCACTGACCGTCGCCCATCGGTAGAAGACCACGAAGGCGACGACTGAGGCCCGCCGTGCCTAGTTACGAGACGGCCCGCTGGTTGTAGGGAGCGTGCCGCTCGTCAGGCTGGAAGAGGGGAGCGCTCCAGCGAGTGAGAGTGCGGCGGGGAACAGCTGTGGAATCATGTAGTATGGGTCGAGGCCGGAGCCGCTGTTGGTCAACACGATGATGTCGATGCCGTCACTCGGAAATGTCGCGTTCATCGTCTGAAAGCCGGTGATCTTACCGTCGTGCCAGACGTAGGGGTGTCCGTCGAGGGAACTGACAAACCATCCGTCCGCATACGTGCCGTATGGCAGCGGGATCGGGCTCTGGGTAAACATTTGGGTAAGCGAGTCTTGCGTGAAAATGCCAGGGTGACGAACTGCCTGGTCCCACGCCTCCAGATCAGCGACGGTTGAGGTCATCCCGCCGCACCCGGCAAGCCAGGCAAGATTCGGCTGCCAAGAACGCCGCGGGCCGCTCCCATCGTCTTCATACCCAAGCGCGACATCCGTGGCCGGCGGCGGGGGATAGCCTTGGTGGGTGTGCGTCATCCCGAGCGGTCCAAAGATCCGCCGCTGCAAGAACGCGCTCAATGGCTCGCCGCTTTCGCTCGCAACGATCATGCCGAGGAGCAAGTAATCCGAGTTGCTGTAGTAGTAACCCGTGCCGGGCTGCAACTGCAGGGGCAAGGTCGCGAGCTGTTCGACGATTGGTTGATAGTCACTCTGGCCGTTTGCCAAGAAAGTGTTGTATGCACCGCTGAAGTCCGGCGACTCGCCAAAGGAGTTGTAATCGGCGACGCCGCTGCGGTGTTGGAGTAGGTAGAGGAGCGAGATGGCGTTTCCGTTGGGAAACGAGGGGAAGTACTTGGAGACCGGATCGCTCACCGAGAGCTTCCCGTCTTGCTGAAGGAGCAGTATGGCGCCGGCCGTGAACTCCTTGCTGACCGACGCCAAGTCAAAGACCGTGTTTTCGTCCGGCGGGAACATGCCCCGGGGCAGCTTGAAGAGCATGTCCGGCTGCGCGACGTTCCAAAAATCATGACCGGCGAACGCGTCGGGAAGACCGCGGTCCCGAAGCCCGTACCCATGCACAAAGAGCGGGCTGCCATTCTTGTAAATCCCTAGCGCGACGCCCCACGACCCCGCGTAGTGTTGTTCGACGATAGCGTCGATGGCGGGCTGGGTTGAAGCGGAAACCGGGGGCGCGGAGCTCGGAGAGCCGCCTGTGGCGCCGCAGGCCGCGAGCCCTCCACAAGAGAACAGAAGTGCAGATGCCTTCAGCCAACGCATCCTCGACCGGCCCTTCAGTTTCCCGCGGACCCGCCAAGACGTTTCGGGAGCCTTCCTTCTCGATGCTCGTCGGGCGCCGCTATGGGTGTCACTCCTGCACGTCACAATCCATGCAGGGTGGCCGTGGTGAGCCGGGAGGCGGAAGTCAGGGGAGGAGCCCCATTGACCGGCACTGTTCATGGATCGCCTCCTTCAACCTGACGACCTCGGCCTCGTGGGGTACCAAGGAATGCTCCAGGCCGATGCAGATGGCGCGGCGGTTCGTTTCGGCAGGATCCTTCAGCCCTCGCTCTTGTAACACGCGAAGCCCCCAAAGCTTCTGCTTCTCCTCCCGAGATGCCATCGGGCCGGTTCCCCCAAAACCGTCAATAAGGGAGTCGATGGCGTGGCGTCGCAGGCCGGTGTCCTTGTCCTCCAGAAACAAGAGAACGAGATCCAATGGCGGTCCCGCCGCGCCCGAGCTCGCCGCCAGGCGTACCTCCGGGGGTAGGTCGAGGGCCCGACTGACCTCTCTTAAGATCTGGGGATGGCCAGCGCAGTTGAGGTTGGCCACCATGATCCGTGCATCTTGCGGACTTTCACGGGCGATGCGCCGCACCACGGCCAGCGCCTCGTTGGGGTGTGTGACCGCATGACAGATCTCGTCCTTGGCGGACAGGGCGTGCCGAAATGACGTCGCTTTCGCGCGGGCACCGAGCTCAGCGCGGGCCGCCTCGGCGATCTCGTTGCAGTTAGGGTTCGCGACGACGGCCTCGAGGACACGGTCATAACCCGCATTCTCGGAGCCAAGTGCGTCGTCTGGGCGAAACGCGCGGGCACAGGTCGGGCGGTCGGCGGCGCGGGCCATGGCGGCGGCCTCGACGTATGCATTGGCGTCGCCGAGCTTTCCCAGCATGACCAAGGCCGCTCCCCGAACCACGGGTTCTTGATCGCGCTTCGCGATTTGCAACACGACGAAGCCCGTATCCTCCAGGCGCTCCGCGCTTGGGGATCCCTTTCGCACCCACTCGGGAGTCTTTTGCCAGCGGTCGATCTCCTGCAGCTTCTTGTGGACAAGCTCGACCACCGCCCGCCGCACGTCCGGGGACTCGTCCCGGAGGAGAGCCTCCAGCCGTTCCTCCT
>DATMML010000120.1 GCA_035570235.1 Vicinamibacteria bacterium
GGCAGGCCGTGAGACATGCCGCGAAACAGAGCGATCCGATCCTGGTCGCCGCCCAGTGGAAGCTCCAGCACGGCCGATCTCAACCCTCGCCAGGCATGAAGGTCCGGAGCGTCCAGGGGCAGCGGCTCCAAAGCGAGTCTCGGAAGCCAACCCTCCCAGAGAGCGCCCGCCACGGCCAGGCAGACGAGCAGCCGGCTCCATCGGGGTCGACGCTCCGCGAAACGGGCCATGGTCAATGCCGCGGCCATGGACAGGCAGAGTGTCATCAGCATGGCGAAGCGCGCGGGCGCCCGCAGCTCGTCGAACCCGGGCACCAACAGAAGCCAGGCGTAGGGAGCTTTGTAGAGCACGGGCATCCCCAGCAGCTTCGGAGACGGGCCCAAGCTGAGCAGCCACATGGCGCCGGCGGCCGCCGCGTAGAAGCCGAAGGGCGAAGTTCGCCGGTAGGCGCCGCCGAAGCCTTCACTCGAGGCCGCGACAAAAAGCAAGGCCGCACATGCGAGTGACAAGGGCTTTTCCATGGCCCGAACCGAGATGAGGATGCCGCCGAGACTCACGCTCCAGGGGCCCAGGGTCACGGCGGTCAGGGCAATCAAAGCAAAGCCGGCCGCGAGTGCGGCCACCGCCAGGCGCAGCCTCCGGCACCCCGGTCTTGCCCCCGTTCGCCGCCGCCAGGCAGCCACGAGACCCCCGAGCACAATCAAGCTCAAGGTCATGCCCGGACAAATCTGGCTCTCGATCTGCGGCGGCTCGATGCCCAGGCCGGCCAGCAAAGGGGACCCCGCAACCGAGATCACGTCGGCGCTGAAAGCGCTGATCTCTCCCAGTCCACGTTTGAACCCATAGCGGGCGTGGATCTCGGTGTAACCTCGGAGAATCGGCAAGAGCGGGAGGGCCGCACAAAACCAGGCGGCCGCAATCCTGACCCCGAGTCGGACACTACCGGGGCGGATCACGAACCACGCAAGCCACAGCAGTAGCAATACCGACAAGTAGAGGAGGTAGTACCCGTTGCACAGTCCTTGCAACGCCCAGGCGGCCCCGAAGAGGGCCAGCCATCGGGAGAGCCTCGTGCGAAGAAACGCGTGGAGGCCGAGCAACGCCAGAGGCATCCAATAGGACGAGAGGATCTGCAGGTGGGCGAAGTGCGCGGCGCGATACGGCCCGAAGCCGAAGGTCAGTCCGGCTACGAGAGCAGCGTCGTGACGTCCCGTCAGCTCTACCCCCAACAGATGGGCAGACAGGGCCGAGAGCGGGAAGGAAAGGAGAAAGGCTAGGTTGTAGGCGAGAGACGGGGAGCCTCCGAGCCATTGAACGGGCGAGGTAATCGGGGCCAGTCCGAGCAAGTGCTCGGAAAAAGCCATGCATCCCGAGGCCGGATAGAACGAGGGGGCGTTCCACCAGGCTTCGGTCAGAGGTAACTGCTGGGCGTTCCACCATAGGATCCACGTGTTGAGGAGCGGGTCACCCAGGTCGTGGGGCAGGCTGGTCGACAACTCGAAGACAAGGGGGTATGTGAACGCAACCGTCAGCAACGAGTAGAGGGCGAAGGCGACGACGGCCGCCGACCAGCCTCGGGAGTGTGTTGTCCGCGGGCAAGGGTCCACGCCCCTCCCACGGCAAGGTCTGGTCCAGAACACCAAGGCAGGGTCGCGCCCGCGTCGATGGCCGCCCCGATCCCTTAGGACGCGCTATGACAACGGCTTGGCGCCAGACGGGCTTTGCGCGGAGCCCGCTTGGGTCACCTCGATTGCCGAAGACGGATCACCCTCAGCGTTCGGATTCCGTAGTCCGTTTCGATTTTCAGACGCTCCGCAAGAAGCGAACCGCCCCCTCGGCGCGGCATGGTTCGGTCGTCATCTGCACTCGCGCAGAAGAGCACGTTCGCCCCGGCCCTGGCGCGGACCATCCAAGGCTCAATCCGATGCCCTTGTGCGAATAGGGAGGGTGGGCGCCGCTTGTCGACGCGGAAAGGAAGCCCGGCGATTCAGCTCGTTCGCCGAATGTCGTGGGCAATACTTCCTTGCGTCGTCCGGGGGCCCCTGTGATCGAGCCAGGACTCCCCCCGAAGGAAGTGAGCGTACTCAACCCGCCTTCTCCGCTCCTACGGCCTTGACAAGGGAGACTCGGCTGCTCACCATGACCTGCGCCTCCCTCGCGGGATGGCTGCGATCCAGTCCGTGAAGTAGATTGGACCGCGCGAAGGCGGCTCAATCGTGTCGAACCAGAGGCCAGGAGAGACGTCAACGGCAAGCGGCGCCTAGCCCAGTGGGGTGCCCGGGGAGAGAAGGGTGGAGCCCATCACTATCACGGTCGGCGGCGTGGTCGGCCTCGGGGCCCTAACGTTCGCGATCAACCAGGTCCGCAACCGCTCCTTCACGCATGAGGTCCCAGTCTTCCGCGCCTCGCGCTGGACGAAGGGCAATTGGGCATGGCCGACGCAGGTGGCGGTGTTCTCCAACCGGGTCGTGCGCTGGACGCCGCGGCTGTTCGGCCATTTTGAGGAGACCATCGCGACCGACCAAGTCGCCTCGGTGAGCGTGGACGCCGGCATCGTCTTCGGCGACGTGATTATCGAGACGACCGGGGGCTCGCAGCCCATACGCTGCCATGGCCACCGTCGGCGCGACGCCGAGGAGATCCGCCGCCGGATCACCGAAGCCCAGGCTGGGCAGAGAAATCGCTAGCGCTCCCCCAGCGCTCCCTTCCCGCGACCTTACCGCCTCGCTGCCGAGGGGCTCGCCGTCGCTGCCGAGACCGCTGGGCTGCGGGGTTGGCCAGGAGGCTCAGAGGGCGATTCCGGAACGGCGGCTGGGTGGACCCCGATGGGGACGGCCCACCTCACATGCCGGTCGGCAACGAGCCTCCCCCCTCTAGTCTCGGACCGTTAGTCCCGGGCCTTCTGCACCGATGGGGCCGCGGCGATGCCTGGTTCCCGCCGGGGGAGACGCCCCTGAACAAGGGGGCGCACGAGAGCCATGAGGATCAGTACGAGACCGAAGGTACAGACCATCGTGGCGCCCGTGGGCAGGTCCAGCTTGACCGAGAGGTAGATTCCGAGGGCCGAGACCACGGTTCCCATGGTCCAGCCAATGGCAAGGCGCCGTCCGATCCGGTCCGCGTAGAGCATCGCCGCCACCGAAGGGACAATGAGATAGCAGAAGACCAGGAGAACCCCTGCGATGGCCACTGAAGACGTCACCACGAATCCAAACGAAGCGTAGAAGAGAAAGTCCCAGAACCGGATGTTCAGCCCCTCGGCTTCGGCTTTCTCGTTGTCGGTCGAGATCGTGAGGAACTGCCGGCGGAAGACGTAGTGGAAGGCCCCGACGGCTCCGTAAAGGAGCGCGGTCTTACCCACCTCGGGCCAGGACACGGCCAAGATGTTTCCAACCAGCATGTCTTTTAAGTGCTCGCTCTCAGAGGTGGCCTTGCTCATGGCCAAGATCGCCGCCGCCGAGGCCACCGCATAGGAGATGCCGATGATGGCTTCTTGAGGGATCCGGGCCCGGCGGACACGGATGGTGGCGAACACCGCGGCCCCGATGAAGGTGAAACCCAAGCTGAGCCAGTAGGTCGCGGCGCCGTGGGGATCGTGTCCCGTGAAGGGCAAGAGGAGCGCGATGGTGGCGCCCAATGCCGCAATCTGGGCGAGGGACAGGTCCACAAAGATCACCCCCCGCTCTACCACGTGGACTCCCAGATAGGCGTGAATCCCGGTGAGGATCAGACTGATGGCGAAGGGGGCGGCCAGAAATTGCAGGATCTCGAAGTCCATGGTTACCTACTTGCCCCCGTTGCCTTGATTGCCGAAACCAAGAGGTCGAGGTCGTAGTCGAAGAGCTTGATGTAATCGGTGACTTCCTTCACTCCCCCGACCGAGGGCGTCATGACCAGGACCTTCGCCCCCGTCTCCCGCCCTATGGATTCCGGGGTCTTGAGATCGAAGTAGGGCTCCACGAGAAGGATCTTGACGCCGAGTCGTTTCATTTCTTGGATCAGCTCCAAGGTATGGCTCGGCGACGGGGGTATGCCCGGACGCGGTTCCACGTAGCCCATTACCTCGAACCCAAACCGTTCGGCGAAGTTGGGCCAGGAACGGTGATAGGTCACGATCTTGAGCCCATGGTAGGGGGCCACCGTCGCATCCCACCGCCTCTCGGCCTCCGCCAGCCGCTTGTCGAAGTCCGCGTAACGCTCGGCGAAGTAGGGGGCGTCGGCAGGGCTGATCCGCGCAAGCTTGACCTGGATGGCCTGGGCTATCCTCCGACCATTGTCGGGGTCGAGCCAGTAGTGGGGATTGCCGAGGGGGTGTACGTCCCCCATGGCGCGCGTGATCTGGCCCGTGGGCATCTCGAGGATTCGCGCGGTCAGGGACGCGTCAAGATAGTACTCGGCACCGGGCCGGATGCGAGCGTTGCGGCTCTGATCGATGAGAGGAGGCAGCCAGCCGATCTCCAGCTCCCGACCGACGACCACGAGCAGATCGGCCTTGTTGAGCTTGAGGATGAAGCTCGGCTTGGCTTCAACGAAGTGCGGATCTTGATACCCCCTGCCGAGAGCATCGACCTTGACCTTGTCGCCGCCCACCTCCCGCGTGAGGGAGGCAAGGTCTTCCGTGCTGGCCACGACGTTGACGGTGGCTTCCAAACGGGCGCCGGCCAGGACCAGCAAGCCGAGAGGTACGAGTCCTACCAAGGAGTGACTGCGCATCGAGGCCTCGCTAAAAGGGATGGGCGCCGTGGGCGCCTATGGAGAACTGGAACTGGAAAAGGAGCTCGTTTGCGGTGCGTCCCTCGCCGAATTGCGTGTGCCGGAGTTGACCCCGGACTTGACTGAATTCACTGGGCCAATAGGTGATCAGGAAGGAACCACCCTTATCGGTGAGGGTGGGATCAGCAGCCCGATCGGAGTAGTCGTAGCGCGCTCCCGCGAACCACCTCCGCCCGAACTGGTACTCCAGGTAACCGTAGCCGCCGACTGCCCTCTGGACGGATCCCACGCTTTCCCGGCGGCTCCACACGAACTCCCCCCGGGCCAGGACGTGAGTATAGATGGCACGGCGAAGGGGCTTGTAGCGGAAGGTGGCGTCAACTCCGAAGAGCCGGGTGGTGGTGTCCGGGCCCACGCCGTTGTTCCCGCGGGCCACCGATCCCCCGAGGTCGATGTTGGAGGACTCGCTGAGGTCCTGATAGAGGCGGACGTGACCCAGGTAGGCCAAGTCACCGCGCTTGGGTGCTCGGAAGATATTCGACTCGCCCCGGTAGACCTGGCCCGTGGCCTCGAGGAAAACCCAGGGGTTCGGGATCAGCCTCGAGATCGAGATGCCGGCGTCGGCGAGACCGTCTTCGCCGCCCGCGAGGTTCTGAGTGACGAGGGGACGGTCCGTCCAGGGCAGCACGTGATTGTGCATGCCGTTCACCTTCCCGAATATGTCCCGCATCTTACCGACCTTCATCAGGAGCCCTCCGGGTAGGCTGGGGAACGTGAGGTAGGCCTCCTCGACCCCCACCGAATCCGGGCTGAAGGTCAGGAAGAAGTCCGCGCGGGCATAGGGGTCGACCACCGCTTGGAAGCCCAGTTCCGCCTCATGCATCTGGAGGGAGGGTTCGCCCCCGCCCGGGCTCTTTCCCACCGCGCCCAGGAAATCCCCGATCGCCGAGATGTCCGGATTGAAGACCTTCGAAGCGGCGGCGAGCCCGCCGTAGACGGGAAGGGCCCCCCCCTCGGAGCCGCCGGCCGCGCCGGCGGGAACCGCGGCTTGAGGCGGCGCCGCCGCTGTCGGGGCGGGCACGCCGGCGCCAGCCCCCGCCTCAGAAGCAGCGGGGGGTTGGGCCGCGGGGGCGACGGCCTGAAGTGCGTTCAGTCGGGCCTCGAGAGACGCGATCCGCTCCGAGTAGTCGCGGCGGAGGGCCTGGATCTCGCTCGTGAGGCGGTCCAGCTCTTCCCGGCTTGGCGGCGAAGGGGGAGGTGACTGGCAGCAGGCGGGATTCGGAGACAAGCCGACCAGAATCAGGGCCAGGAAGACTGGAAGAGCAACCGCATGCCGCATACACCCCTCCTCATTCATCGCCAGTCATCGCCGGGCGGCGCTCCCGCCCGCGGACGAGCCGCGACCCCCGGGGAACCGCGTATACGGCGCCCTCGCGAGACGCCTGCCGCAGGGGAGGACCATGGGACAAGTGCTCGCGCCCTCTCTCGAGGCCTCTTGTCGACAAGAGCGCCTTCCTCGGCGGTGCGCGGCGCCGCCCGCAACCCTGATCCCCAACAGGGCTGCCGGTGTGGCCGTGGCCAAGAAACAAAGGGTTCCCGGGAGCAGTCAGTGATTGCCTGAATGAAGGGCCCCTCGCGGACGGTCCTCTCGTGAACTCCCCGGGCTGCCGGTCCTCCGAAAGGAGGCGCTTCTGCCCGAGGAAACCGAACCCAACATCGCAGGATAGGCGACTCTGATCGAACCCGTCAAACAGGGGGGCTCGGGTCAGCCATACGAAACCCAACCCCCCGCCGGCGCGGCTGGCAAAGGGACGCCCGGCAATCGCTACGGAGCTCTGCCCTCAGGCCGGCGCCGTCGTCTCTGTACGCCCCTGGGGGAAATGGCAGGCCACGAGGTGGCCGGGCGAGACCTCAGTGAGTTTTGGCTCCGTCTCCGCGTCGCTGCAGATGGCGGGCTCGCCCTTGGCGTGATAGACCGGGCAGCGGTCTCGGAACCGGCAGCCGGCCTTGGGCCGATCACCCTCGGAGATCTCCCACCGTCCGGACGCCGGCGCCTGTGCCATCCGGAGGCCGGTGTAGGGGTCCACCGCTGCCCAGAGGAGCCGCGAGTAGGGATGCGCGGCTCCGTCGGCCAGCAAGCGAGCGGGCGCCATTTCCACCACCCGGCCCAAGTACATGACCATGACCCGGTGCGCGATGAGCTCCACCATCCTCAGGTCGTGGGAGATGAAAAGGTAGGTGAGCCTCAGGCTCTCCTGGAGGTCGCGCATGAGGTTAGCGACCTGGGCCGCGATGGACACGTCCAGGGCCGAGAGTGGCTCGTCGGCGACGATCAGCCGTGGCTCCACGGCAAGGACCCGGGCGATAGAGACCCGTCGTTTCTCCCCTCCCGAAAGCTCGGGCGGGAAGGCAGAGAGCTTTGCCGGTTTGAGCTTCACCAGGCCAAGGAGCTCCTCGGAGTGTCGGCGGACCTCGGGAGAGGACAGCTTCTTGTGGAGGGTCAGGGCCTCGGCCAAAAGGTCCCCCACCCGCATCTTGGGGTTTAGGGCGGCATCGAGGTCTTGGAAGATCATCTGCATGTCGCGTCGCTTCGCCCGGAGGGCGGCGCCGCCGAGGCCGAGGATCTCCTCTCCGCGGTAGCGGACGGAACCCGAAGTCGCCGGAATCACGCGCAGCACGGTCCGGCCTAGCGTGGTCTTGCCGCAACCGCTCTCCCCCACGATTCCCAGCGACTCACCCTCCGGGACGCTGAAGCTCACGCCGTCCACGGCGGCCACGTAGTCGTCGGGGCGGACCACGCCGAAGCGCCCGCGGCGATAGAAGAAGGTCCGGAGGTCGCGGACCTCGAGCAGGGCCTCCCCCACCCCTTCCCGACCGGGCGCGGAGCTCATGGCGCTGCCCCTCCCTCAGACGGATGACGTAGGTGGCGCCAGCACCGTACCCGGTGTCCGGGGACGGGCGCGTCCAGACCCGGCTCCTCAGCGTCGCAGAGATGCTCGCGCCCCGGAGGCTTCATCCCGCAGCGATCGGCGAACTGGCAACCCGCGGGAAGGCGGGAGAGGTCCGGCACGTCACCTTCGATGGTCCCCAGTCTCCTCTTCTCCCGAATATCCCCCGCGCTCGGGATGGCATAGAGGAGGCCATGCGTGTAGGGATGCTTGATCTCGTAGCGGCCGTTGAGGACGTCCGGGGCCGGTCCCTCCTCCACCACTCGCCCGGCGTACATCACCGCCACCCGGTCGGCGAGGCGGCGGGCCACCCCCATGTCGTGGGTAATGACGATCGTGGTGGTCTTGAGCGTGGCTTTCATCTCCTCCATCAGGTCCAAGACGCGGCTCTGGATCGTGGCGTCGAGGCCGGTGGTGGGCTCGTCGGCGATGAGGACGGCGGGGCGGGCGGCCAGGGCCATGGCGATCATGACCCGCTGACACATCCCTCCCGAGAGGTTGTGTGGGTAGTCCCCGAGGCGTTTGGCGGGGGCGTCGAGGTGGACCTTGGCCAGCCACGCCCGCGCCTCTGCGACGGCCTCCCCCGCCGAGAGCTCGGGCGATCGGCGCCGGATCACCTCGCTCACCTGCTGGCCGACCGTGAAGTAGGGGTGCAGAGCGTTGCGCGGGTTCTGGAAGATCATGGCGAAATCGCGCCCCCGCCGCTCGCGCATCCCGGCCTCGTGCCACTTCAGCCAGCGTCGGTTGTCCTTTTCCACGCCCACCGGTGGTCCCGGCGTAAAACGGGCGAAACGCTCCAGTCCCTCCAGAAGGTTGACCGGGTCTTCGTGGCCGGGCGGGCGGTACCAGATCCGCCCTGACACCACCCCCGGCGCGGCGGTCACGAGGCCCATGACGGAGAGCACGGTGACGCTCTTTCCCGATCCCGATTCCCCCACCAGGACGAGGGTCTCGCCTTCCTTGACCGCGAGCCTCACCCCGTCGACGGCGCGCAGGAAGCGGCCCCGGGTGGGGAGATAGAAGTACGTCCGAAGGTCCCGCACGAAGAGGACCGCCCCCTCTCCCTCTCGGCGGGCGGGACGAGGGCGGGCTGGAGTCGCTTCTGCCATCTACGCTCCGCTGGCCTCCAGGCGTTCCAGCAGGGCGTCGCCCAGCAGATGAAAGCCCAAAACGGTGAGGAGAATAGCTCCGGCGGGAACCGTGGAGAGCCAGAGCTCCCCCCGGAAGAAATAGTCCTTGCCCAGAGCGACCATGTTGCCCCATGAGGGAGTCGGCTCTTGCACCCCAAAGCCCAGGTAGGAGAGCGAGGTTTCAATGAGAATGGCTTCTCCCATCCCGATCGTGGCCTGGATGAGGACCAGACCCCTTCCATGGAGCCAGAGAACGTGTTTGAGGATGACCCGGGAGGGGGGCAAGCCCAGGGCAATGGCCGCCTCGATGTAGCTCTTCCGCCGGAGGACCGCGATCCGGGCCCGGAGCAACTCCGCGGCGGCGGGGATGTTCGTAATTCCCACCACGAGAAGAATCAAGTAGATGTCGGCACGGAAAAGGGCGACGACGAGAAGGATGAGCACGAGCTTGGGAAGGGACTCCAGGAGCTGCAACAGCAAACCCACGACCGTATCGAAGCGCGCCGGCCAGAAGCCGGCCAGCACCCCGAGGAGCGATCCGAAGAGGAGGCTCACGGAGACGGAGAGAAGCCCGGGCAAGAAGAAAGCCTGGGTCCCCACCATGATGCGCGACAGGAGGTCGCGGCCCACAAAGTCCGTCCCGAGCAGGTGGGCGGCGCTGGGGAGGGCATTCACCGCCCCCAGATCCATCGCGTCGGGATCGTGGGGCAGGACCTTCAGGACTGAAGCAACGTAGACGCCCACGACCAGGGTCGCCATGCCCGTCCCGAACACGGTGGCCACGGTTCGATGAAGGGGCCAGGATCGGACCCGTTGCCAGGCCGAGGGCTCCAGGGCGAGCTCCAGGAAGCGGCTCATGCCCTCCGCACCCCCCACCCCCCCAGTACTTGGCTCACATTGCCCCTTAGTCCGCGAGCTGGGGGTTGACCGCTACCTGCACCGCCTCCTTGATGATGTGGCCGGTCCGCACGATCAGGGCGGCCAGAAGCGTCACCCCGAGGAGGGTCGGGTAGTCGCGGTCGGACGCCGCCTGCCACGTGAGGCGTCCCATGCCCGGCCAGTTGAAGACCTGCTCCACCACGATGGCCCCCCCGAGCACATAGGGGATCTTGTTGGCCAGAAGGGAGGAGAGGGGCATGACGAAACCGTCTTTGTAAAGATGACGCCAGAGGCTAGCGCCCTTGGCGCGTGCCGTCCGGATGTAGTCCTCTCCCAGCACGCCTTGGAGATGGGTCCGGAGGTGCCGCGTCACCTCGGAGACGGTGCCGTTTCCGAGCCCCAGCACGACCACGGGGACAAGAAAAAACGCCCAGTTCCCGGGGGGGGCCCCCGCCCCCATCATCAGGGGCAGCACGTGGAAGCGGGTGGTGGCGAGATAGATCGCGAGGTACCCCAGCCAGAACACGGGCAGCCCGGACAGGACATAGCCGAGGGCGGTGAGACCGGAAGCCCACAGGGGGTGGCGCCCCATGGCGACGAGGTAGGCGGTGACGGCCGCGAAGAGGAGGGTCAGGGTCATGGCGCTCCCCGCGAGGAGGAGGGTGCGCCAGCCCGTCCGCCACAGCTCGAGCGTGACCGGGCGTCCGCTGCGCAGGGAGTGTCCCAGATCCCCCTGGACCAAGCGGCTGAGCCAGACTCCGTAGCGCACGGGCAGGCTCCGATCGAGGCCCAACTCGTGGCGTACGGCTTCGACCTCCGGCGGGGAGAGGTTCTGGACGTTGACGTAGAGCGCCACCGGGTCCCCGGGAGCCAGGTTCAAGAGGACGAACATGGCCATGGTCACGAGCAGGAAGAGGACCGCCGTCCGCGTCCCCTCGCGCAGCAACGCCCGTCTGATCCGCTTCAGCACCCGAGTCCTCCGCTCGGAGGGGGCCCCTCCCGAGCGTGGCGCCTCATTGCTCCTTTTTCGCTATGTACCAGGTGTCTGCGAAGGTGAACAGCTTGAAGGGATGCAGCTCCACGTGGCGGACCTTCTTGTGGATGGCCGCGTAGTTGGTCAGGGTCCAGAGGAACGTGTAGGGCTGCTCGTCGGACAGGAGGGCGTGCAGCCGCTGGTTGATGGTGCGCTGCTTCTCCCGGTCCAGCGTGGTCTTGGCCTCCACGATCATCGCATCGATCTCCGGGTTCGAGTAGCCCACGAAGTTGTTCCGCCAAGCTCCCGTCTCCCCCGAGTGGAAGAGGGTCGAGATGTCCGCGGAGTCATCGAAGGCCCAGTTGGCGATGACCATGTCGAAGTCGTGGTCCACGAAGACGTCTTGCTTCCAGGCCTGCCACTCCCGGAACTCAAGGTTGATCTTGATCCCCACCTGCTTCAAGTAGTTCTGGAAGGCCAGGGCCACGCGCTTGACGGTCTCGTTCTCCTTCTCGATGGGGATCTTGAGGGTGAACTGGAGCGGCTTTCCCTCATCGGTCTGGAGGTAGCCGTCGGAGCCCGTCTTGGAGTACCCGGCCTGGGCGAGAAGCTCCTTGGCCCGGGCGGGATTGAAGGGGACGGGCTTGACGTCCAGGTTGTAGGCCCAGCTTCCGGGCGCGAAGGGACCCGAGATCAGGGCTCCGCGTCCAGAGTAGAACGAATCGAGCATTTCTTGGCGGTTGGTTGCGAAGGTGATGGCCTGGCGCACCTCCTTCTTCGCCAGGTGCGGGTTTCGGTAGTTGTGACCGAAAAAGGCGTAGGAGAGGGCGTTGTAAGGATAGAGGTTGAATCGTTTGTCTCCCTGAATCTGGGCGATATCCCGCGAGTTCACCTCGACTACCATGTCCGCGGAGTTGAAGAGCAGGGCCTGGGTGAGAACGTTCTTGTCCGCGAAGGGCTTCAGGATGACGCGGTCGAGGTGGGGGCGGCCCTTGTAGTAGGAGGGGTTGGCCTCCATCACCACATCGCCCTCGTCCGTGAGCTGGCTGAGCTGGAAGGGGCCGGTTCCCACGGGGTTCTGGACGAAGGGATCGTCGCGGGACAGGAAATCGGGGTTCTTGAGGGCGAAGGTCGGCACCACCTTGAAGGAGAGCCGACCCAGCGCGTTCACGATCGGCCGCTTCAGCGTTATCTCCACCGTCTGGGCATCGAGCTTGCGGGCCTCGGCCACGAGCTCGTACGCGGCCTTCAGGGGCGTGAGGGTCTTCGGTTGGCGGATCACCTCCAGGCTCCCGACCACATCATCCGCGGTCACGGTCCGGTCCCCCACCCCCGCCTTCGAGTGCCACTTCACGTCGCTCCGCAGCGTGAAGGTGTAGACCCGGTTGTCCGGGGACACGCTCCACTTCTCCGCCAGATCGGGCACCACCTCGTTCTTGGGGGAGAAGCTCACGAGGCCGTTGAACAGCAGCTCGGTGAGACGAAGCCCGACCATGTCATTGGTCGTGATGGGGTCCAGAGTGGCCGGACGCCCGTACTCCCCGTAGACGAGCTTTCCCCCATCGGGGAAGCCGTCGTCGCGGCCGCCCGCGATCCCGGAGGCGGAAAGAGCAAGGAGTCCAGCCACGACGCCGGCGACCATTGCGCACTTCATAGACACCTCCACGTACCAGTGCTCACTGGCTGATTCGGGCCTCGCCGCCGGCCCTTTGCCGCGCGGCATAGATCCCCTGCAAATTCCACTGGAGCGGCCGCAGCCCGGGGAACGTCTTTGAAAGCTCGAACAGGGTCTCCAGTGACTGGGGGTACTCGTGATCGCGATAGCTCGTGGCGGCGAGGGCCACGAGCAGGAGGGGGTCGTTCCATTCCAGCTTGTTCTTGTTGGACTTGTCGCGGTGCTCGGAGAGGGCGGCCAGGAGGACCGCCGGATCGTCGCCTTGGCGCAAGCGGGCCAGACCCCACTTCCCCACCAGGGAGCCGGGCGGGCGTTCGGGGGAGGCGGCCAGCAGGTCCCGCAGCCGCGCCTCGAGCTTGGAAGCGAAGGGCTCGACCTTCGACACATCCCCGCGCTTGAGCTCGGCCCACAGCAGAACCGCCTCCGGCTCGGAACGGGTGTTTTCCCAGAGGGGCGCCAGCTCGGTGGCGGGCGGAGGGTGGCCGCTCCAGGCCAGCGCGGCGAGCAGGACGTGCGCGGCCGCCTCCAGATCGGGGCTCGGCGAAGACCCGCTCGCCTCTTTCAGGAACGTCGCCGCCTCGCCAAGGGCACCGAGATGAAAAAGACTCAACCCCGCGTAGTAGGCGGCCAGGCCTCTTTCGATACCGGCTCCCCCCACGGCCAGGGGCTTCAACGCCACCACCGCCCGTTCCCAGCAAACGCGCTCCCAGGCGACGGCGAGCAGCGGATCATGAAAACGCAGGACCTTTTTCGGATCGGCGTTCTCCTCCACGTCGGGGGAATCGAGGATGAGCCCGGAGAGAAGTGCCTCCGCCTCCGTCGCCCGGCCGGCCCGGTAGAGGACGGCGGCCAGCAGGAGCTTGTCCTTGCGACCCTCCCGGGGGGGGCCCGACTGCGGCTCGGCCACACCGCTCGAGAGCAGTCGGCAGAATCGGCTCTCCGGAGCCTGGTCCTGGAGCGCGGCCGCGGCCTCCGGGGCGCGACCCAGGCGATGGAGGGCGAGGGCCCGCCGGAAGCGGGCGGTGGCCTTCCATTCCGGAGGAAGGGGGGACTGGGCGGCGGCCAGTAGCTGCCGCTCGGCCTCGCCGTTTCGCTCGACTTCGATCTGATACAGCCCCTTGAAAAGCGGGATCCAAACTACGCTCCGATTCGCCTTGGCCGCCTCGAGCTCCTCCAGGTAGGCCAGCCCCACCTCGCTTCCGAAGCGGCGCAGGCCGCGGTAGAACTCGGCCTCCCGCACGTAGGACCGCCCGATGAGGAAGGTCGCTGCGGGACGGTCCTTCTCGGGGATCACGCCCCACTGGGAGCGGAGTTGACCCCGGGCCTCCTCCCAGTGGTTCTGCCGGAAGAGCTCCTGCGCCCCTTCGAGGCCCGGCTTGGCCGCGGCCTCCGCCACCACGGGCGAGACCGCCAAGAGGAGGACGCCGAAATGCCGTTTCCTCAAGGCGTTCGCACCAGCGAGGCTACGAAGATGTCATCCCAGCTCGCGACTTGGGCCCGAAACGCCAGCAGGCCGGTACGGGAGCAGGTCAGGTCGTGGTTCATGCGCGTCTGGGTCTCGAGCCGCAGCTCCTCGCGGGTCTCCGTATCCACGATGTAGATCGGATTCCATTCCGCCTTGAGGTTTCGGGCGTAGACGATGGTTCGCCCCCAGGGGAGCCAGGCCGGGCCCACCTCGAGATCGGTCACCACGTTGACCGCAACCACGAGCTTGGCCAGGGCCGCGCCCTTGGTAGGACCGGTGCCGTCCGCGGGGACGGCCACGATCGACCACTCCTTCTCCTCGCCGATGGGGCTGTAGTTCGAGTAGAAGGCCACCAGGCCTCCGTCCGGCGAGAAGGTAGGGCGCAGGTCGTCGTACTTCCAAGCGCTGAGTTGCCGCGCCGTCGCGGAGGATGCGAGCGCATCAATGATGAAGACGTCGTGGTTGTCGTTGTCTCCGGAGGTGTAGGCAACGAACCGCGAGTCCGGTGACCAGGTGGGATAAAGGTCCACCTTGTCCCCCGTGGTCAGCTGCCGCTCGGCGCCGGTGGTAAGGTCCCGGAGGAACAGCTTGCCGATGCCCGCGCGGGCAGAGACGTAGACCAGCCAACGCCCGTCCGGCGAGACCGCGGGGTGACCGTCCTCCTTCGACTGGGCGGTCAGGGCCTTCGGAGGCGCTCCCCCCAGCGCCCCCTCATAGAGCCGGTAGATCCCGGTTCCGGCGTTTCCTGTGAACACGAAGCTCTTGGCGTCGGGGTAGAAGGAGATCTGGGCGTTGAAGGAGTCATCGGACCGGCTCCCGCCGAGAAGCGCCTCCTCCGCGGTAGCCGCCGCCCTCGCCGGTTGCGAACTGATGCGCTCCACCGCCCCTCCGGGGGCCAGGGTGTCCACCACAAAGATGGCCTGGGCGGAGCCGTTCCTGCGCTCGAAGCTCAGGTAGCGCCCGTTGGGGGAGAACCGGGGGTTCCACTCGTTCTGATCCGGGGTGGCGGTTACGTTCCGGGGCAAAACCTGACGCGGGATGGTGGTCAGGGTCCGGGAGAGAACCCCGAGGCCGGGCGTGCCCCCCGCGTCGTCGGGGCGCGGCCCCGCTGGGCGGCCCCCCCAGACGGCGGACGCCGCGGAAATGCCGCCCAGCCACAGCCCGAGTCCGACCAGCGCCGGAAGGAACCGGGACCGGTTCACTCCACCTCCTTGAGCTTCCTTCGGACCTCCTCGTAGTAGTGCTCCGCGCCCGCACGGGCCTGCTTGACGTCCTCGTGGCTCTGGAGCGAGGCGGGGAAGAAGTCGAAGTACTCTTTCCACCGCGCCGACGTCTCCTGAAGCAGGCCCTCCTCCCCGCGGGCGTGGTAGAGCTTGTGGGAGGCCAAGGCGAGAAAGTACAGGGTGTCGTGGGTGGCTTGATCGTGCTTGTCCTGGGGGAAGAACCGCTTGTTGCTGCGGGCGATGAGCAACTCATCGATGGCTTTCTGGTAACCCTCCGGTGTCCCCAGCAGGTAGTAGGCCCGGCCCAGGTTAAGGAACGTCACTGCGAAGCGCTTGTTGACCAGCTCCCGGTTCTCGGGGAGATCCAGGACCTTCTGGTACTCGGCGATGGCCTTGGTGGGGTCCTGCTTTTCGTCCAGGTAGATGCCGGCCAGCCGGTGATGCGCGGCCGAGTAATCCGGGTGCCCGGGCTGCACCTGGGCGAGGAGCGCGATGGCCCCCTCGACGTCCCCCTTCTGGATGAGGGCATCGCTCTGCGACAGCACGTTCTTCTGGAGGGTGATGCGGCGGGAGCCCGTGTAGTCCTCCTCGAGGCCTTTGAACTCCATGACCTTGTCGTACGTGCGCCACTCCTCCCCCGCCACCTCCAGCTTGACCCGATGGAAGCCCAGGAGAACGTCGGTCTCCAGGGGGGTCATGCCAACCTCGGCGTCGTCCACCAGAACGCGCGCCCCGGAGGGTTGGGATTCCATCTTCAAGCGCGCCAAGGTCTGGGGCAGCAGGACCGTCTTCTCCTCCGGGGCGGGGCCCACCTTAATCTCCTCCTGATAGGGTTTGATCCCTCCTCGGACAAAGAGGAACACGTGCTTCTCCCCCGACCCGACCGGAACCCGGATTTCCCCCGTGGCCGACGTCACGCCGACCCAGGTACCGTCCCGGTACACGCTGACATCAGCAAAGGGCCGCTCCGAGCCCTCCCTCCCGGCCTTGACCGTGAGCGCCACCGCGGAGTCGAAGGCCGCCTCCGCCGCGCGGGGAAGCAGGATTGCGGTGTCCCCCACCACCGGCGGCTGCGCACCCTTCTGCAGCTCCACGCGGGAGAACTCCGGGTCCACCCGCCGCACCACCGCACGTCCGAGGGGAGCGAGCTTGGGCGGTAGGCTGCCGTCCCAGTGATAGAGGGCCACGGCATGGCCTTTGTTCACGCGACGGTCCTTCCCTGAGCCCAGGCTGGTGATGACGCGCCCTTCCTCGAAGCCCACGACGTGGCCTTCGAAGGGAAAGACTTCCAGAATCTTGGAGGAGACGGCCTCCGCCAGGGCCTTGATGCGCGAGGGCTTGCCCACCTCCGCGAAGCCCCCGATTGGGCGGCCCTTGACCCAGGCCATCTTCACCGAGAGCAGGAGACCCGCCTCGGAGCGGGTCACGAGGACGGAGACCACGGCGTCGGCCGTCTTCTCGCTCTCCGCCTTCTCGAAGCAAGCGTGCGAGAACAGCTGGTCCGAAAGCTTGTCTCCAATCTCCGGCAGGGAGGCATCGATCTCGGCGTCCCCCGGACTCCCGCTCTTGGGCGGAAGAAGCGCGATACGGTACACGGGCGCCTCGCGGGGAACCAGGGCAACGACAATCTGGGCCGCCTTTCGAGGGGGAACTTTAGCCGTGGCGGGCTGGGGCAGGAAGCCGTCCTTCTTCACCTCCAGATCCCCCTCCTTGTCGGGGGCCTGGTATTTCAGGGTACCGGCCGCATCCGTCTTGCCGATGGGCTTCCCTCCCAGGACCACGTCGGCCCCCGGTACGGGAACCGGGCGTTCCATGGCCTCGTACGCCACCAGGATCTTTCCGTAGACGGCCCCGATCTTCACCAGGGGGACGACAAACGTCTCCCCCGCGCGGAGGGAGGCCGTCTGCTCAAAGGGCTGGAAATCCTTCAGTCTCACGGAGACCTTCGCCGAGCGAGACATGCTCGTCCCCAAGTCCACGCTCACGTGACCACTGGGGTCCAGCTTCGCCGGCTTTCCGTCGATCCGGATGTCCGCCCCCGTCGCGGGTGCACCCCCCGACTGGAGGTCGATCGTGGCCGCGAGGGCCGCGGGCTCGAGCTTCGCCTCGATCGAATATTCTCGCGTCTCCGGCCGGTCATCCTCCCACTTGCGCACCACTACCGTCTGTCGCCAGGGCTTGAATTGCATCCCCGGACGGTCGAGGGCGGCGGAGAGGGCGACCTCCTCTCCGACCTCCTTGGTAAACGTGAAGGAGAGCCTCCCCTCCGCGTCGGTCTGGCCCTGGACCTTCCCCAGGGCCTCCACGGAGACCCCGGGCAGGGCATCGCCCTGCGGCGTGACGGCCTTGAACTTGAGGGTGAGAGTCGGAGGCTCCTTCCGACACCCCGACCCGGCCAGGCCGAGAGCCAAGACCAACGCCGCCGCACCGGCCACGCGCATCCAATTCTTCATGGAGTGACCCCTCTCTTCGGGACCATAGGACCGTCAGCGACCTCCTACCCGGGGTCGAGAACGACTCGGCCTCACGGGGCGAGATCAACCACCTCTTTCCGGGGCTTGTTCCTCGGACTCACAGGGGCGGCTTGATCTTCACCTCTCCAGGGGTAGGGATGTTCTCCTCCTGACTCTCCTTGACCGACTTACCCTTGGACTCGCGGATCTTCTTTAGAACGAAGGGCGCTTCCTTAGTCCCATGCTTTCCAAGCAAGACCGTTGTCCTCCCGATCACGAATCCGGGGAGAACAGCCTCCACCGTGTACTTGCCGGGCGGGAGCTCCGGCGAACGATACTTCCCCTGGACGTCGGTCTGGACGGAGACCACCGACTCCTCGATCTTCCCGCCGAGGTTGATGAAGTTGAGGGTGACCCCCGGGACAGGGGGGGGTGGAAGAGGGGCGCCGCTTTCATCAACGAGGGTCGCCTTGCCCAGGATGCGTGGCGCCGCACAACCCCCGCTTCCCATGAGGATCGTGAGAACGCAGCCCGCGTGCAGGAGCCTATGCCTCATTGTCCTTCTCCTCTCTTGACACCAGCTTGCCCTCCGCCCTGAGGGGGGCTCGACGCGCCGTCCCCTATGTCCACTAGCCCCAACTCACCCGCGGTCGTGGTCACGAGGAACCCGCTCCCCGCCCGCGTGGCCGAGGCCAGGGGCTCGCCGAGGTCCGCGCTCTCCAAGAGACGGCCCTCTAGAAGATCGGCCCGGTGGGCTCCTCCGGAGCGGTCGACCCACAGGAGAGACTTCCCCCTGATGTCCGCTCCCAAGGCCGGCGATTCGACCTTCCCCTGGAACTTCATCTCCCCCGAGACCCAATCGTGGACTCGGACGTCTGTGGCGCCCATGATCACGAGGTACGCCGACTGCGGAATGACCTCGTAGCGATCCTCGCCGGAAACGTGCAGCCGCCACGACTCGTGGCCGTATTCGTCCAAGCCCACCAAGTAACCGGCTTCGGAGCGCACCACCATGCGCCCCCGCGCGACCTGGATCTCCGTCAGGCGCTCGTCCAAGCTCTTTTCCCAGGTCTTGACGAGGCGACCCTCGGAGGGGCGGGACCCCACCGGCGGGGGCTCCCAGGCAACTTCGAACACGCTTCCCTGCCGGGTCGCCGCCACCCAGGAGCGGGCCGATGCGGACCGCACGGGAAGAAGGTCTCCCCCTGCCGACAACGGCTCACCCCCGAGGATCCCCGAGGGCCACACCGCCCGCAGGCTCCCCTCCCCATCGTCCACTAGCCAGGGGGCCGCTTTGGGGTCCCCGCCCACCGCGGGCGGGGCCACCGACCGAAAGCGACCGCGAAGACTCCACTGGAGGACGCCGTCCACGGGATTCAAGGCGTGAACGCGTCCGCCCGCCACCACCCCCAGGGTCCCTTCTCCCGTCACAGGACCGGCGTCGCCGCCGAGGATTCTCCTCCAGACCACGCGACCCGTAGACGGGTCGAGCCCGAAAATCTCCTCCCCGGCCACGGCCAGGACGCGTCCGGACGCCAGAACAGGAAGGCCCGAGGACCCTTGCCCGGCTCGATACCGCCCACGGGGGCGGAGCGTCGCGGCGTCGAAGACGTACGCCCAGCCGTCTTCGGTGCCGAAAGCCACATTCGGTCCGAACAGACGAGCGGGCCCGAAGAGGGGACCGGAGATATCGAACGCCTCCTGCGCCATCAGAGCCTGTTTCTCCCCCTCCGAGTAGGTTTTCTCGCCTTCAAGCATGGCGTCGGCGAACCGCCGCTTGAGTTGCTCCGCCGCCGCCTTGGGATAGTCCGCGAGCCTGGTGCCCGTGCCGAGGTCCAGGCCTACCAGCACCTTGGAGACCGCCAAGAGCCTCGGCGCCACGCCGCCGGGCGACTGCAGCAGGAGCGCCGCCGGGCCCTCGGAGGAGCCGGGCTGAGTCCAGCGCGGTTGCCCGGATGGAGAATAGGCAAGGACCGTCCCCTCCGCGGTGACGGCCGCCACAGACTCCGGGCCCACAAACGGAGCACTCGCGAGCTTCCCGGGCAGGGCCGAGGACCAGTGAACTCGGCCCGTAGCCGTGTCGTAGGCGATCAGCTGACCGTCCCCGGTCCCGCAAAGCGCCAGCCGCGGCTTTTCCCCGAAGAGCACCGGGGGATGCACGGCGAGGTCGGGCAGGCCCACCTTCCAGCGGACGCGGCCGGTGGCGGCGTCGATGCGAAGGAAGGCCTTGGCCCTCGTGACCACGAAGACATCTCCCCCCTCCACGATCGCGGGAGCCTCCGCCCGGCCCCCGATGTCGACCGCCCACAGCAGGCGACCATCCGCGGCCCCCAACCCCAGAAGCCGGTTCCGCCAGGTGGCCACGAAGACCGCATCGCCGCCGTCCCACCCCACGGAACTGGCTCGCTCGCCGAGCTCCCGGCGCCACCGAAGGGAGAGCTCCGCACGCGGAGAGAGGGTCCAGAGGCCGATCGAGCCCTCTTTGCTCGCCAGAGCCAGGCCCGAGTCCGTGAAGGCGACCCCGTAGGGAGCCGATGCGTCGACGGCGAGCCGCTTCTGTCTCTGCAGCGATCCGTCGGGGCCCAGGGTAAAGATGTAGGCCGCACCCGGGACCGAGACCTCTATAGGCCGCCCACTCGTCCCCGCCGCGGCGGGCGAGGCCCGGAGAGACTCGGCTCCCAGGTCCACCAACCAGGCCAGCCGCGGCCTCCGACCCGTGTCGACAACCGGGGCTGGGGACACGGCGGCCCCCGGAGCCCCCTGCGGGCCCAGGGGCAGCGCATCGGCGCTAGGGATTTGCGCCAGAACCGAGAAGAGGAAATAGGCCAAGCCCATGCCGACGACCCTTCGAAGCCGGGTTGAGGGGCGTCCGGGTGGCTGCCGCGATGCCCGGCCCGAGGCGGCGAGGGGCGGGGCGCACCGGCAGGTCGCCGCGACCGCGGCACTCGGACTCAGGCCGCCCCTTTCTGCAAACTGTTCACGGAATGACCATTAGGATCCTACCAATAAGCGTTCTGCCCTGCAAGGGACACTCGGCTTGTCTCCGGAGGGTCCGTTGGGGGTTCAGGCGCGTGGCCTGCTCAGCAACAAGAACCTCAATCAAAAGGGTAAAAGCCCACGCTGTGCACCCCGGAAGGAAGTGTGGGGCGGGTGGGGGTACACTTAGCACCCGTCGGCGACCCGCCGCCACTCCGACGGCGGGTGGTCCAGCCAGTATTGACCAACGTGGGGCAGGCGCCAGTGTCGAGTCCCAATGAGGGCGACCGCGAACCCGCGCCGAAGCCGATCGGGCCCGGTTTGGGAATGGCCGAGAGCCATCTGCCGACTAACTTCGGGCGCTACCAGGTCAAGGGCCTTGTAGGCGAAGGGTCCATGGGCCGGGTCTATCGGGCCTTCGACCCCAGGGCCCAGCGCATCGTCGCCATCAAGACCCTGAAGAGCGAGCACCTGTCGAGCTCCCGGGGCCACGATTATCTGAACCGCTTTCGAAGGGAAGCCCAAGCCGCCGGCAACCTGGCCCATCCCCACATCATCACCATCTTCGACGTGGGCGAAGACTACTTCGTCATGGAGCTGCTGGAAGGCCAAACCCTGGCCTCCCTTCTCCGGCCGACGGGGACGTTCGAGCTTCCGGAAGCGCTCCGCATCCTGGGCCTAGTGGCCGAGGGTCTCGACCACGCCCACAGCAAGGGCATCATCCACCGGGACATTAAGCCATCAAACATCATGCTCCTCCCCGATGGGCGCCCAAAGATCATGGATTTTGGCGTCGCGCACCTCTCCTCCACGGTGATCACGACCGCGGGGGAGTTCGTGGGTTCGCCGTCTTACATGGCCCCCGAGCAGGTTACGAGCAGCAAGGCCTCGCCCCGCACCGACCTCTTCTCTTTCGCCGTCGTGGCCTACGAGATGCTGACGGGGAGAAGACCGTTCGAGGGAGAGTCCATCGCCCAGACCGTTTATGCCATCGTCAACGCGGAAGCGGTCTGTCCCTCCTCCTGGAACCCCGCTCTGCCCCGGCACTACGACGTCGTGTTTCGACGAGCCCTCGCCAAGGACCCGAGCGTGCGCTACGCGAATGCCACCGCCTTCATGGCCGCTTTGGGCCGGCGGAGTGCGGACAACGTCGTCTCCGCGATGGCGGCGGCCGAGTCCTCTCTCCCGGAAGGGGACGTGCCTCCCGTGGGCGATGTCACCACTCATGACCTCAAGGCGCCCCCGGGAGCGCCGGAGAGTGCGCCCGGGACGCCGGCCGTCCGCTTTGCCGCGTGGTCACACCGCCTTCCGCCCCTCCTTCTGGCAGCCCTGGCTCTGTCCGCGACCGTCGCTTTGATCGCGCTCCGCGCCCCGCGTCCGGCCGGACGGTCCACGGAGTCGCCCTCTTCTCTCCTGACCGGAGCCATTGAGATCACGACCGACCCCGTGGGCGCCCAGGTCTGGGTGGACAATACGAAGAGGGGACTATCGCCACTGACTCTCTCGGGGGTACTCCCCGGCCGACACGCGGTCCGGGTCGCCCTCCCCGGGTTCTCCTCCGGGGAGTTGGCCTTGGACGTGCCCGCGGGAGCGTTCGCCGTGCCTCTGCGCTTCAATCTGCAGCCGGCGAATGCCATCCTCCAAATCCGTTCGGCGCCCGATGGAGCCCTCGTGTTCGTTGATGGCCACCCCCGGGGAACAACGCCCATCACCACCCTCTCCGTGTCCCCGGGCAAGCATGGGGTGGAGCTCACGCTCAAGGGTTTCGCGCCCTGGTTTGAGGCCGTCCAGGCGAGTGCTGGCGACCGGATGCCCCTTCTCGGCAGGCTCCAGCCCGAACCAGGCAACGCGCCGCCGAGCGCGCACTTGAGGAGCTTGGGGTGGGTCCACGAGGGGGACTTCTTGGAACCGGGGCCGGACGTGACGCCTCCGCGGAAGATCTCGGGGGAGAGCGCCCCCTACCCCGAGCCCGCCCGAAAGCTCAAGCTGCGGGGCACGGTTGCGGTCGAGATGACGATCACCACTCGGGGAGAGCCCACCGACCTTCGAGTCGTGGAGTCGGCGGGAGCGGCCCTGGATGATGCCGTCCTCGCCGCCGTCCGCACGTGGCGCTACGCTACGGCGGAAAAGAACGGGGTCAAGGTCCAAACCCGCGTCCGCGTCCAACAGGACTTCGAGGGCGGACGCCAGACCCGCGCGGAGACTACCTTCCCGTAACCAGTCGCCCTGACGGGCGGGCCTACGCCGGATCCAGGATCGGAACCGATCGGCCCCTCCCCCATTTCCCTCCGTGGGTCCCAGTGAAGTCCAGGGAACTCAAGATCAAGCTTCGCGTTCCGGCCCGCCACGGACAGGCGTGAGCCGGTTGGTCCGGAGCCGGACGTGGCCTTTCCGGTTTCCGGACATGTGCAGGAGGGGTCTGGAAGGCGAAGTGCTTTCCCACGAACGAGATGGCTTCTTGCTGGGGTCCGGCATGGCCTGTGCAACTGCCCAGTAGTGAGAAGGGCTGCTCTCCGGGTCGGCCGGGGAGAGAGCCGCGGACGCATTGGAGACTAACGATGCCAGGATTTCCCACGGCGGGCGGACCAACAAGAACATACTCGGTCTCCTGTCACAATTGCCACGCTCCTTTTGACGCCTTCGACACGCACTGGTGCTCCTGCGCCGCCGTGGGGCGCACCCTCGTCTGCCCGAGCTGCCGGACGTGCTTCTGCGCGGCCCCGCCCGCATACAAGCGGAGCTTCTGGATCGACGCCCCCGGAGGCCTGTGGGATCTGCCGCTCGCGGAGCAGACGCCCGAAGGGGCCCCCGAGAGGAACCCGCACCCGAGCCAGCTCATGCGGCCGCTCGTGTTGCTCGTGGACAACGAACCGCAGATCCGGAGGGTGGTGAGCCGGGCGATCCAGAGCCTGGGCTTCGGGATGATCCGGGGCACTAACGGCGAGGAAGCCCTGCTCCTCGCCAAGGAGTACCAGCCGGACCTGATCCTCACCGACGCCCTCATCCCCGGGCTGGACGGGCGGGAGATGTGCGGTCATATCAAGGCCGACCCCGAGACCGCGCGCATCCGCGTCGTGGTCATGACCGTCCTCTACCCGAACGTCATGTACGCGATGGAAGCCTACAAGAAGTTCAAGGTCGACGAGTACGTGACCAAGCCCCTGGAATTCGAGGCGCTGCGAGCCCTCCTCCGAAGGCACCTGGGTGAGCCGCCGGAATGGGCCCAGTGCTCGACCGGGTAGGGACGCTGGTGGGTCGGGCGGGACCGGCGCCACCGGCCAAGGCCACGGGCTGACGACAAGGTGCCAGAGGCCGCGGGCTTAGCCGCGGGAGGTGATCTCCTCCCCGTGGACCCGGTACTCCGCCACGAAGACCCGCGCGATCTTGGGATCGAACTGCGTCCCCGCGAAGGCTTGGATCTCGTTGAGGGCATCCTCCGACGATCGCTTCCGGCCGTAGGGCGTGCCCCGCGTCATCGCGTCGAAGGCCTCCGCCACCGCCACCACCCGCGCGCCCAAGGGGATCTCCTCGCCGCTCAGGCTCCGGGGGTAGCCTTTGCCGTTCCACCACTCGTGGTGGCCGTGGATCATGGGCAGGATGTCCGCCCAGACCGTGATCGGCTTCAGGAGCTCGGCGCCCAGGGCGGGATGTTGCTGGATGTGGCGGCGGACCTCCGGAGAAGCATAGTTCGGCGACTTCAGGATGGCGGGGTCGAGACGGATCTTCCCTATGTCGTGGAGCAGGCCCGCGAAATGCACGCTGCGCCGCTCCGCGTCCGTCATGCCCAGGCGCCGGGTCACCATGTCGGAGAGGGCGGCCACCCCCCGCGAGTGTCCAGGGGGAAAGATGTCCATCCCCTCCATGACCGAGACCAGAATCTCCGAGGTGTGGGTGAAGAAGTTGATGGCCCGCTCCTGGGCGAGCGCGTTCTCGATGGCGACCGCGGCCTGGCGGGCCAGACTCGCGAGCAGATCCCGCTCCTCGGGTCCGAAGGCGCCGCTCTTCGCCCCCGCGATGGTCAGGGCGCCGCGGATCCCTCCGTGGTGAAGGCCCGCGCAAACGAATCCCGGCCGGTCCAAGGGCATCTCATCACAGCGAACGGAGTAGCGGGGGTGGTCCTGGGCACGCGCCAGAAGCACCGTCTCCCCCGTTCCCGCGACCAGGGTGGCGATTCCCTCCTGCTCACCCAGCCGCGCCGCAGGCAGGGAGTCGCTCCCCTCCCCCACCGCCAGCTGCACCCTCATCCCCCCTTCCGCCATGGGCTCGAAGAGCAGGGCCCGCCCCGCCGCCGCCCCGCACAGCTCCTTGGCGGAGGCCACCAGCCCGGCCAGGAGCCGATCGAGATGGGGCTCACCCGTGAGAACGACACCCACGTCGAGGAGGGCCCGCAGGTGCCGGTTGGAGCGACTCAGCCGCTCCAGGAGCTCGCGGTTCTCGCGCAACAGGCGCCATCGCTCCACGGCTTGACGGACCGAGCGCTCCAGCCGGGCCACCTGCAGGTTGGCCTTGCCGATGTAGTCGAACACGCCATGGCGGATTCCCTCGATCGCGGAATCCATGTCCCCGTGCCCGGTCAGGATCAGGATCTGGGTGTCGGGGCTCACGCCACGGATCCCGTCCGCCAGCTCGAGGCCGCCCATCTTGGGCATGATGAGGTCGAGGACCGCGGCCGCAAACGACCCGTCGCGCGCTCTCTCCAGGGCCTCGAGAGGATCGGTGAGAGAGACCGTTTCGAAGCCCCTCTCCGTCAAGACCTCGGCCACCAGGCCGCCAAAGGACGGCTCGTCATCCACCACGAGGATTCGAGAAGGAGGCAGGCCCATGGACGCTTGATACCTGCTCCGGATCCTAGGCGCCTTTCCCCAGGAGTGTCAACAACGAGGCCGGAGAAGCGTGTGCTAGACTCTCGCCGTGGCCGCCGCGGCGAAGCCCGAGGGCCTTGTAGTAGCGATCGTGGGCGAGGGGACCGACTCCCGCAGCTGGGCCTCTGTCTTGGGAGCGCGCGGCTTCCGAGTTGTCCACGGCGAGGAACTCTCCGCCCTGCTCCCCGAGCACCCGGTTCTGACCCTCATCTTTAGCGAGCCCAAGGATGCCCCCAAGACCGTGACCGAGGTGGCTGGTCTGCCCTCCCCGCCGCCCGTCACCCTCTTCATGGGCCCCCTTGACGAAGAGCATCCCCACACCCGGTTCGTGCACACCCTGATCGAGGCCAAGCGCGAGTGGGAGGGGACATTCGACGCCATCGTGGATCCGGTGGCGCTGGTGGACGGCGGGGGCTTGCTGGTGCGGGCCAACCTGGGCCTGGCCCGCGTCCTCGGCTGCTCGATCCGCGAGATCATCTCCTCCCCCTACCGCGAGGTCCTGGGCGAGCCTCGGCCCGGTTTCCCCGACCCTATCGCCTTGAGCCTCGCCGACGGTCGGCCCCGCACCGAGGAGACGCGCTTCATGAAGCTCGAGGGCACCCTGCAGGTGACGACCTCTCCCCTGCTCGGCGAGGCGGACGGCCGCCGGGGGCTGGTCGTGATCCTCAAGGACGTGAGCGAGTTCAAGGAGAACCAGGAGCGCCTCCTCCAGGCCGTCCGGCTGGCCGATGTCGGCCAACTCGCCGCGGGCGTCGCCCACGAGATCAACACCCCACTCGCCTCCATGGCCCTGCGGGCGGAGAGTCTCCTCCAGAACGCCCAGGACCCCCGCCTGCTCGCCATTGACACCTTCAAGAACTTTCCGCGCTACCTGAAGACGATCGACGAGGAGATCTTCCGCTGCAAGAAGATCATCGGCGCCCTTCTGGATTTCAGCCGCAGCCGCAAGCCGGAGGTGCGCATCACGGACCTGAACGCCCTCGCGGAGAGGGCGACCGAGCTCGTGGATCACCAGATGCGGCTCAAGCAGGTGACGCTCTCCCTCCGGCTCGACCCCGACCTGCGGCATATCGAGGCCGACGACGGCCAGATCCGGCAGGTTCTCATCGCCCTGCTCATGAACGCCCTGGACGCGACCTCGGCCGGGGGCCACGTGGTGGTCGAGACGCGGCAGGACGGCGATCACGGCGTCTCCCTCTCCGTGACCGACGACGGGGTGGGGATCCCGACCGAGAATCTGCCCAAGATTTTCAGCCCCTTCTTCACCACCAAGCCGCTCGGGCAGGGGACGGGCTTGGGCCTGGCCGTCTGCCACGGTATCGTGGCCGGCCATGGAGGCGAGATCCGCGTGGAGAGCGAGGTCGGGAGGGGCACGCGGTTCGCCATGGTCCTGCCCACGGCCAGAAAAGCGCCGGGCAATCAGGGGTAAGATCCCCACCGGGAAGCAGCGCGTTCCGATGCGAGGGTAGCGATGGCGGAGATGCAGTCGGCGCGGGTGCTGGTCCTGGAGGACGACAAGGCCCTCTCGGAAGTCGTCTGCGAGGAGCTGCGCGCCCGGGGTTGCCACACCGTGCCCGCCCACACCGTCGCGGACGGCTTCGAGCAGCTCAAGCAGTGGGAGTTCGACGTTGCCCTCGTGGACCTCATCCTCCCCGACGGCAGCGGGATCGAGCTCCTCAAGCACATCGCGGAGGAGGAGCTGCCCACGGAATCCATCGTCCTCACCGGGTACGCCGCGGTCTCGACCGCCATCGAGGCCATGAAACTGGGGGCCTACGACTACCTCACCAAGCCGGCGCGGATGGAGGAGTTGGAGGTTCGGGTGGCCAAGGCCGCGGAGAAAGCCCGTCTGCGGCGGGAAAACCTCTCCCTGCGGGAGCGGCTCAAGCGCCAGGACCCCGCCCAGGGCCTGGTCACCGAGGATCCCGCCATGAAGGAGGTCCTGGCCACGGTGGGCCGGGTGGCGCCCTCCGACATCCCCGTGCTCATCCAAGGAGAGAGCGGGACGGGCAAGGAGCTCATCGCCCGCGCCATCCACGAAAGGAGCCCCCGGGCGGGGCTCCCGTTCTTGGCCATCAATTGCGCGGCCGTGCCGGAGAGCCTCCTGGAGAGCGAGCTCTTCGGGCACGAGAAAGGATCCTTCACGGGCGCGATCGCGCGCAAGCCCGGCCTCTTCGAGCTCGCGGACCGGGGCGTGCTCCTGCTGGATGAGGTCGGGGAGGCGCCGCTGTCGGTCCAGGTCAAGCTCCTCCGGGTCCTGGAGACCAAGGAGTTCCTGCGCGTGGGGGGGACACGTCCGGTGCGCTCCGACGTCCGGATCGTCTCCGCCACGAATCGGAACCTCAAGGAGGAGATGCACGAGGGACGGTTCCGCGAGGACCTCTACTACCGCCTGAACGGCGTCAGCCTCCAGCTTCCCGCCCTGCGCGACCGCCGCGAGGACATCCCGCTCCTGGCCCGTCACTTCGTGGACCGCTTCGCGGGCAAGAAGAAGCTCAGCGCGAAAACCCTTGAGCTGCTGAAGGCCTATTCCTGGCCGGGGAACATCCGCGAGCTGTCGATGGCGATCCAACGGGCGGTGGTGCTTTGTGCCAAAGACACCATAGAACCCGACGACCTCCCGCTGGACGTTCGGACGCCGGACTGGAAGGCTCCCGCGGTGCGCACCGAACTCACGCTGGCGGAGATGGAACGCGAGTACATTGCGACCGTGCTCGAGCAGCACCAGGGGCACCGTGGGAAGACGGCCCGGGCTCTCGGCATCGATCCAAAGACTCTCTACAACAAGCTGAGCCAAGACCAGGTGCGCAAGAAGGGCGACGACCAGGAGGGCTAGGCTCTCAGGAATCCTTCCCGAGCCAAGGGAGGAATGCCCGGGTCCCCGGACCCCAGGCCGCCCCCCAACGTACGCCAACTCACACATTTTAAGGTTCTTCCCACCCCCTCCCCCACTGGCACCGGTGTTGCCCTTCAAGGAAGGCGTCGGGGCAATCTCAGCCCCCAGAAGGAGGGTTCCACAATGTTGGAAAGCGCCGGTGACCGTCGGTCTCACAGCCTCGGGTGGGCCAAATGACCTCCTCCCTAGCACTTGCCCAGCCTCAGGCGGGCGTGGAGCCGTCGCCTCCCGCTGAGGAGTCGTACAAGGCCGAGAGCCGGCCTTCAAGCGCTCGGCAGTTCCCTGAATACCTCCGGGGGCTCCCGAGCGTCATCCAGGCCCCAACCGAGACAGCCGAGATCGGCGCCCTCATCCGGGAATCCCTGAAACCGCTGACCGAGCTGGCTCGGCATGGGATCCGCGTAGAGCTGAGCCTCCCCCCGTCTGCCGTCCGGGTGCACGCGGGCTGGCTGACTGCGAATGAGGTCCTGCGCATCCTGGCCCGTCGGGTGCTGGAGAACGTGTACGAGGGTGGCGTCCTCAGCATCGACGCTCGTCCTGTCGGGGACCGGATCATCGTCGAGATGGCCCACAGAGAGGGCACGGTGACGGCGACGTCCCCCGACGTCTACCCCAGTCCGGCCGAGGACCCGCGCTTCCGCCGCGTGAGGGCGCTCCTGGCGGGAATCGGCGGCGCCTTCATGTTGGAGCGTCAGGAATCCGGGGGGCTGTCGGTCTGGATCGCGCTGGCAGTGGCCCAGGCTTAGCCGCATCCCTCCCGGAGCGGGCTCCCCTTGCGGGGGGGGAAAATCCGTGACCGGCTCCCCCTTCCGGTGGGCAGTGATCCGGCAGGCCCAGGCGTACTCTTCCCGGGCTGCGGGGAGCGCGGCCTTCAAGGGTGGGGAAAGACACGGGAACCCGACGGCCAAGGATCGCCGCCGGCCGTATAGGAAGGGGGTCGGGCGCCGGCCGACCGCAGGCACGTCTCGGTGCGACGCGAGTGGGTCAGTTCCGCTGGCGCATCGGCACCGCGTCCGCGCTGCCTTCCTGAAGCACACGCACGGCCTTGATGTAGCGCTTGTTCAAGGCCACGAAGGGCTCGACGATCTGGGAATCATTGATCGTGACCTCCGTCATATTGAGAAACGGCCGATCATCGCAGAGCACGTCGCTCAGCCGTTTCTTGTTCTCCGGCACGAACACCTGCCCAACGTACACGCCGTCCTCGGCCTCGATCCGTACCCTCGCCCATTTCGCACGCGCGTTGTAGCTGGCGAGGCCCACTCCCTGCGTTGCCATGTCCGCCTCCAAACCTGTTCGAGCCCGGACCCCTTGTGGCCGTGCTCGCAGGATTGAATTGCAGGAGGCGGGCCAGCGGCCCGCGGACCAACAACAACCATAATATCAATTAGTTATGGTGATGGACCTAAGGGCTAAGCTCCTGATTCGGCAAGGGCGCCCGGGCGGCTCGGGAGGAATTCCACCGCACGACGGCGACGGCCACGAGCATGAGCGCCGTGTGGGTCAAGAAGAAGACGGTCGCGAAGAGAAGGAATTCGGGGCGTTTCAAGAGCGTGACCGCCACCACGATCGCGACGGCAACGCTGCGGGAGGCGAAGACGAAAGCCACGGCCAGGCGCGCCCCCCTCCCCACGCCGCAAATCCGCGCAACCGCCCACCCGCTCAGGAGGGCGAGCCCGGTGAAGAGACCGGCCGCCGCGGCGGTGTCCCAGAACGCGCCGGCCAGGAAACGAACCTGGCTCCAGAGGAAGCCCCCGACGAGGGCGATGAGCCCCCCCAGGCTCACGCCCTGCAAGAAGGGTCGATGCCTTTTAACCGCCTCCGGGAATCGCCGCCTCCAGAGCATGCCCACCCCCGTCGGCAGAAGCAGGAGAAAGAGCAGCTGGCCCATCATTATCAATATGGGGGGCCGGATCCCAGAGGGGTGGATGGCCTGCCAGGAGAGACCGCCGGCGAGCACAAGGGGTAGCGATACGACCGATAGGACGTCGAAGACCGCGGTCAGCGTCACCCCGAGCGCGGTGTCCGCTCCGGCGAGAGAGATGTAGACGCTGGACAGGATGGCGGGGGGACAGGCGGCCATGAGAATCATCCCCGCCGCGATCGCGGGCGGCGGGCCCATGGCCACGATGAGGCCCGAGACCAAGAGGGGCAGCACGAGAACCTGCCCCAGGGTGGCGGCCACCACGGTACCCGGATAGAGAGCGACCCGACGGAAATCGGCGGCGGTCAGCTCCAGCCCCACGAGCGTCATCAAGAGGAAGGTGGCCGCGGGAACCCCGACCTCCACGAGCACCTTGAGCACAGGAGCCGGAGTATAACCCCCGCCGTCTCCACCCGCGGGCGATGGGTTACACTCAGGACTCATGTCCTCCTCCTGGACGCGCGCGATCGTCGTGGGGGCCTCCTCGGGCATAGGCGCGGCCCTCGCGCGACGGCTCTCCCGCCAAGGGTGCCGATTGGCCCTCGTGGCCCGGCGGGAGGATGCGCTTCTGGCCCTGGTCGCCGAGATCGGGTCGGCCGCAGGTGATCCCGGGCGCGCCCGCGCCTATGCCCACGACGTCACGAGCGCCCCGGACATCCCGGCGCTGTTCCAACGGATCTGCCGGGACCTCGGCGGCCTGGACCTGATCATCTACTCGGCGGGGGTCATGCCCCCGGTGGCGGAGGACGAGTACGCCTTCGAGAAGGACCGCCAGATCATCGAGGTGAACGTGCTGGGGGCCATGGCCTGGCTGAATGAAGCCGCCCAGCGCTTTGCCCGCGCGGGCGAGGGCACGATCGTGGGCATCTCTTCCGTCTCCGGCGACCGCGGGCGCAGGGGCCAGCCGGCCTATTGCGCTTCCAAGGCGGCGCTCGACACCTACCTGGAGGCGCTGCGCAACCGTCTCCGCCGCCGGGGCGTTACGGTGGTGACGGTCAAGCCGGGGCCCGTCGACACCCCCATGAGTCAGGGTGTGGAACGGCGGCCCCTCCTGATCTCTGCCGACCGCGCCGCGGAACTGATCCTGGCGGCCGCGCGGCGCCGCGCGGTCATGGCCTACGTGCCCCCCGCCTGGCGCCCGATCATGTTCGCGCTGCGCCGGATCCCCTCCCTCGTCTTCAGCCGCCTCGACGTGTGAGCGCACGCGTCCCTCTCCCCCCCCTCTCCCTCCGGGCGGCCACCCCCGCTGCCCTGCCCGCAGAGCGCCTGGAGCGGCTCTGGGCGTGGGGCCTGTCCTCGAGCGCGATGGGCTACGTCTATCGCCCCCGCACCCAGGATGGGCTGCGGGAGGTTCTGGAGACCGCCCGCGCGAGCGGCGTCTCCTTGGGCCTGCGGGGGGCGGGGTGCAGCTACGGCGATGCGTCCCTTAACGCGGAACGGATCGTCTTGGACCTGACCGGGATGGACCACATCCTCGAGTGGAACCCCGCCACCGGGGTGGCGCGCGTGGAGCCGGGGGTCACGATCGGCCAGCTCTGGCGGCACGCCATCGAGGATGGCTGGTGGCCGGCGGTGGTGCCGGGAACGATGTTCCCCACCTTGGGTGGCTGCGCGGCCATGAACATCCACGGCAAGAACAACTGGGCGGTGGGGCCCATCGGCGACCACATCTTGGATTTTGAGCTCCTGCTCCCCAGGGGCGAGATCCGGCGCTGTAGCCGCGAGCGCGAAGCCGAGCTCTTCCACGCCGCCATCGGCGGCTTTGGGATGCTGGGCTGCTTCCTGAGCCTCACCCTGCAGCTGAAGCGGGTCCACTCGGGTCTCCTCTCCGTGGAGCCGATCTCGGTTCGAAACCTGGGAGAGATGATCGCGGTCTTCGAGGAGCGCAAGGACCGGGCCGACTACCTCGTGGGCTGGGTGGACGCCTTCGTAGCGGGACGGCAGCGCGGCCGCGGGCTCGTCCATCAGGCCAACCAACTCGCCCCCGGCGAGGACCCCGAGCCCGGCCGCACCCTGCGCGCCTCCCACCAAGAGCTGCCCGCGACGCTGTTCGGAGTCTTCCCCAAGGCGGCCCTCTGGCGCCTGATGCGGCCCCTCGTCAACCACCCCGGCTTACGGCTCGTCAATGCCGTGAAGCACCACTCCAGCCGGATCTCCTCCCGCCGCTCCTACCGCCAGTCCCACGCGGCCTTCGCCTTCCTCCTCGACTACGTGCCGGACTGGCGGCTCGCCTACGCCCCCGGTGGCCTTATCCAGTACCAGAGCTTCATCCCCGCGGAGCGGGCGGCCGCGGTCTTCGGGGCCCAGCTCGACCTGTGCCAGAAGCGGGGCCACGTGCCGTACCTGGCCGTCCTCAAGCGCCACCGGCCCGACGCGTTCCTCATGACCCACGCCCTCGACGGTTTCTCCCTCGCTCTCGACTTTCCGGTCACGGCCGCGGGGGCGAAGAGCCTGTGGGCCCTGACCGCCGACCTGGACCGGGCGGTGGTGGAAGCGGGGGGGCGCTTCTACTTCGCCAAGGACTCTACGCTCAGCCACGCCGGTCTGCGGCCGTACCTGGAGGAGGAGCGGGTCCGGAGGTTCCTGGCCCTCAAGAGGGAGTGCGACCCGGAGGGGCTTCTGGAGACGGACCTCTACCGGCGCATCTTTCCGGTCTGATCCTCGCCGGCGGCGACCCCGCCGGCGGTGGCCGGAAAAAGCGCGACCCGCCTCGCCCCGTGGCCCTCGCGGGAGAGAGCGCGGAGCGGGAAGTCGTATAGTCGACCGCGCCACCCTGGGTGCCGGGCTCTCCCCGCGGGGAGGACCCCCGAGGCCATCCGGCGACCCGAGCGAGCCGCGGGCGTCGAAGTGCTAACATGCGCGCGGAGGGATAGCCATGCCGCATCCGCCCCCCGAGGTGACGCCGGAGATTGTGCGCGGCGACCTCACGGAGGACCTGCTCCAGGCTTACTCGCAGAGCCCGGCCCTGGCCGTGGACACGGAGACCATGGGTTTGAACCCTCTCCGCGACCGCCTGTGCCTGGTCCAGCTCTGCGATCGCGCGGGGCGGGCCGCCCTGGTGCAGATTCCACGCGAGGCCCTCTCCCCCGCCCGCCCCCTGGAGGCCCGCGCCCCCCGCCTGAAGCGACTCCTCGAGGACCCCCGCGTCCTGAAGGTCTTCCACTTCGCCCGCTTCGACGTGGCGACCCTTCGCCACCACCTGGGCATCGACGTGTTCCCCCTTTACTGCACGCGCACGGTGAGCAAGCTCGTCCGGACCTACACCGATCGCCACGGCCTAAAGGACAATCTTCTGGAGCTGCTGGACGTCGAGCTGGACAAGACGGCTCGCCACACCGACTGGTCGACCCCCGCCCTCGCCCCCGAGCAGGTGCGCTACGCGATCTCCGACGTCACCCTCCTCCTGCCCCTCATGGACCGCCTGGAGGCGATGCTCGAGCGCGAGGGGCGAGGCGAGCTGGCCCGGGACTGCTTCCGGGTGATTCCCGTCTTGGCCCGGCTGGATCTGATGGGGTACTTGGAGGTCTTCGAGCACTGACCGGCTAGAGCAGCCCCTCGACCTCCTCCGGCCGCAGCTCCTTCAGGTCCCGGAGGGCGGCGATCAGGGCACGGGTGAAGAACCGGCAGTGCTCCAGCCAGGGGCCCTCCTCGCCGATGGCCGGCAACGTCGGGGCGTGAAGGAGCGCCTCCTGCTCGGGGGTGAGGGGCACGGCCGCCCCCCCCTCAACCCGATGAGGGGGCCGACGGTCGTGACGGAAGCCGGAGACACCCGGGAAAGCAGCCTCCAGTAAATGATCGATCACGCGCACAATGCGCGACTGGTCCTGGCCGAGGAGGCGGCTGTCGGCCCGGACCGAGACCTCGGTGCCCCGCCGCGTGACCGCCACCGCGATCGCGATGGAGGTTCCTTCCACCCGCAAGAGCTCGTTCGCGATCTCCGCGATCACGTCCCGGTGCTCCTCCCGCACAAAGCCGATGGGGGCCAGCCGGACCGCCTCCGTCACCTCCTGGTTGCGGAACGCGGCCGCGCGGTAGACGTGCCACTCCGGGGGGACCCGGTAGTCGCGTAGATCGTCGAGCAGATCCTGGGTCTCCTCGTCTCGGGTGAGGAGCTCGAACATCTTGAAGTCCACGGGCGTGGCCCCGTGCAGGAGGGCGCTGGTATCGGTGTAGATCCCGAGGGCGGCCGCGGCCCGCCCCGCCGGCCCGAGCTCGTCCAGGACCCCGAAGGCGGCCCCGATGACGGCCATGAAGGCGGACGTGGACCCGACGGGGATGCCCACGAAAGCCAGCTTGACCCGACGCACGCCCCGCGCCCGGCAGTTCTCCTCCACCTCGGCTGGGTCGGCGTGGTGGTCGGCCACGAAGAAAACGTCGCGCACGGGGTCGACCCCACCCGTGTTGGACATGCCCAGGGGAGGCGAGGTGTCGACCAGGCAGTGCAGCCCGCGGGGCAGCCGCCCTTGGTTGGGGTCATGCAGAGTAATGCCGCAGCGCTCCACCAGGTTGCGGTTCTGGGGATGGCCCAGGCTGCCGGTGAGGATCCGAACCTGGGTGGCGCCGAGGTGCTCGAGGATGGCCTTCAGCAGGACCGCGCTCCCCAGCGCGTCGGGGTCCCCCACCCACTGGGTGAAGATGTTGGCACCCCGCCCGCGGATCGCGGCCGCGCTGCGGCGCAGGCCCACGTAGGCGCTCTGGGCGGAGGTGAGGATGGGCAGGTTCTCCTGAGCCCTCCTCTTCCCCAGGATGGGCTGGAAGCGCGAGATCACGGCGTGGGGACCAGGCACCCGTGCCGGGCGCTGCAGGATCGGACCGTTGCGTCCGTTCTTCATCACTCTCCGGCCCCCTGCGGCGGCGCGGGCTCAGCGGGCGGCATGGAATCCCCTCCCCTCCTTGGCCAAGTTGCTGAGCATCACCGCCGGGCGGAAGCGCTCACCGTGTGCGTTCGCCAGCCTCTCCAGCACCTCCGCCGCGAAACGGGCCCCCAGGTGGTCCAGGTACCGGAAGGGGCCGCCCAGGAAGGGAGGAAAGCCCAGGCCGAAGATGGCCCCCACGTCGCCGTCGCGGGGGGAGCGCAGGATCCCCTCCTGGAGGCAGAGCACGGCCTCGTTCAGGAAGGCAAAGACCAAACGATCCTGGATCTCCCGGACGTCGAAGGGCCGCCGACTGGCGCCCCCCGGCAGGAGGAGGGCGTACACGGAGGCGTCCACGCGCTTCCTCTTCCCGTCGTAGGTGTAGAAGCCCCTCTGGTTCTTGCGGCCCTGGCGGCCGTCGGACAGGACCTCCCCCATCAAAGGGGGTGGAGCCATCCTCTCCCCGAACTGGCGGTGCATGATTTTCGCCACCTTGGCGGCAACGTCGATCCCCACCTCATCGAGGAGCGCCAGGGGACCGACGGGAAAGCCGAAGGCGAGCAGGGCGCGGTCCACGTCCTCGATGGCGGCCCCCTCCTCCAAGAGGCGCGCCGCCTCGTTCAAGTAGGGGGCGAGCGCGCGGCTGGTATAGAAGCCGGGGCCGTCCCGCACCACGATCACGTGCTTGCCCAGCCGGCGGCCGAAGGTCACGGCCACGGCGGTGGCCCAAGCGTCCGTCTCAGGGGTAACGATCACTTCCAGGAGCGGCATCTTGTGGACGGGCGAGAAGAAGTGCATGCCCAGAACGCGGGCCGGGCGGCGGGCGCCCGCCGCGATCCGCCCGATGGGCAGGGAGGACGTGTTGCTCGCGAACACGCACTCCGCGCCCACCACCCCCTCCGTCTCCGCCAGGACGGCGCGCTTCAGGTCCAGGTCCTCGAAGACGGCCTCTATCACGAGGTCGGCTCGCCGCAGACCCGAGTCGTCGAGGGTCGGGGAGAGCCGGTCCATCCGCTTCCCCATTTCCAGGCGGGAGAGGCCCCCCCGGACCCGCCGCTCTTCGAGGATCCCCCGCACATAGCGCAGGCCCTTGCCCAGGGCCTCGGGAGAGGCGTCCTTTAGCCGAACCGGCACTCCCGCTTCGGCGGCAGCTCCCGCGATCCCCGCCCCCATCAGACCCGCACCCAGCACGCCGAGCTTCTTGACCTCGCGGGCCTTTGTGTCTGGGGGATAGCCCGCATCTTTCTTGATCTCCTGGGTGGCGAAGAAGACGGACACCAGGGCCCGAGAGACATCGGAGACGGCCAGGGCACCAAAGCCCTTAGCCTCGATCTTCAGCCCTTCGGCCAGCGACGTGGCGGTGCCTTGTTCGATGACCTCCAAAGCCTTCACGGGGGCCGGATAGTGTCCGCCGGTCTTTTCCTGCACCGTGGCCCGCGCCCGCCAGAAAATGTAGGGCCGGAGCAAGCGTTCGTGGAAGCGGAGACCAGAGGATCGAGGCTTTAGGCTGCCGTCGGCCAGGGCAAGGGCCGCCTTCGTGGCCACGGGCACGAGCAGCGGCAACGGCACCACCTCGTCCACCAGGCCCGCATCGAGGGCTCGCTTGGCTTTGAGGCTCCGGCCGGTGAGGATGAGATCTAGGCTGCGGGAAAGGCCGATCAGGCGGGGCAAGCGCTGCGACCCCCCCGCACCCGGCAGGAGTCCCAGCGTCACTTCGGGAAGGCCGATCGCGGTCTTGGGATCGTCAGAGGCCACGCGGTAGCGGCAGGCGAGCGCGGTTTCCAGGCCTCCGCCCAGACAGGAACCGTGGATAGCCGCCACCACCGGCACGGGAACGCCCTCCAGCCGATCCAGGATCGCCTGGCCCGTGCGGGAGAGCGTCTCCCCCTCGAGCGCGCTGCGGATCTCCAGGAAGTCCTTGATGTCCGCGCCCGCGATGAAGTTATCGGGCTTGCCGCTCCGGATCACGACCGCCCGTATGGCCCGGTCCCCCTCCAGTTCGGTGAGCAGGGTCTGGAACTCCTCCAGCATGCCCTTGGAGAGGGTGTTGACCTTCTCCCCGGGAACGTCGATCGTGACCAGGAGGACGCCGCTCGCGTCCTGCTCCCGGGTAAGGGTTCGGGCCCCGCTCACGCCATCACGCCCCCCGCGCGCGTGGGGTCGCCTCGGGGCGGCTCCTCGACCTTCACCACCTCTGCACCCAGGTCGCCCAGGAGCATGGTGCAGTAGGGTCCGGGAATGTAGCGGGTCAGGTCCAGGACCCTGACGCCCTCCAGGACAGCGACTCCGGTATCTCTCACCTTTCTAGGACCATCGCGAAGCCCATTCCTCCTTGTGCGCAGACCGACAGCAGGCCGAATTTCCCGTGGCGCCGCGCGAGCTCGTTGGCAAGCGTGGTCGTGATTCGCGCCCCGGTGGCGCCGAAGGGGTGGCCGAGGGCAATCGAGCTCCCGCACACGTTGAGCCGCTCGCGGTCTACCCGTCCCACCGGAGCCGACCGTCCCAGCTTGTCACGGGCCCAGGTCTCCGACTCGAGGGCCTGGATGTTGGAAGCCACTTGGGCCGCGAAGGCCTCGTGCATCTCAATGAGGTCCATGTCGGAGAGTTGCAGGCCCGCTCGCTCCAAGGCCTTGGGAATGGCTAGGGCGGGGCCCATCAGGAGCTGGCCACCCGGATCCACCGCCGCCACCGCCCAGGAGCGGATGAAGGCCAAGGGCGTGTAGCCCTCCGCCTTGGCCTTGGCCTCCAACATAAGGAGGACGACCGCTGCCCCGTCCGTCAGGGGCGAGGAGTTCCCGGCCGTGACCGTCCCGTACTTACGGTCGAAGACGGGGGGAAGCGCGGCCAGGGCGTCGAGCGAGGTGTCGGGTCGCAGGAGGTTATCGGCGGTTACGACCACGTCGTAACGCGGGGGGACGAACACCGCGCAAGTCTCGGCCGGAAGCCGCCCGTCCGTGGTGGCGGCGGCGGCGTTCTTGTGGCTCAGGTAGGCGATGAGATCCTGCTCCTGGCGGCTGATCCCGTTCTCACGTGCCATCTTCTCGGCGGACTGGCCCATGGTCAGGCCAGTGGAGGGCTCGGCGATGGCCGGGGTCTCGGGCCGGAGGTCGCGGGGGCGGACCTTGGCGAAGACCCGGAGCTTGGCGGCCAAACCCCGCGCGCGCGAGGCCTCGATCAGGGCCTTGCTATGGAGGATGGGAACATCCGAGAGACTCTCGGCCCCCCCCGCGATGCCGGCCTCGGCATGCCCAGCCAGGATCGCGCTCGTGACGTCCACTATGGCTTGGTTGGCGGAGGCGCAGGCGCGGTTCACGCTGTGGGCGGGCACCCCTGGCGGCAAGCCCGTTCCAAGCGCCACCTCGCGCCCAAGGTTGGGGGCTTTAACCGAGGGGATCACCTGACCCATGACGACGGTGTCGATCCACGCCGGATCAACCTCCGTCCGCTCCAAGAGCTCGCGCAGGCAGGCCTTGCCCAGGTCTACCGCCGTGAGCTCGCGGTAGGCGGTGCCGGCCTTGGCAAACGGCGTTCGGCAGCCGGCCACAACGGCTACGCGACCGTCATTCATGGTTCATGCTGGAGCACGGTCGGAGTCGGCGTCCTGAATGTGCCGTTCACGCTTCCCGCGGCGTCCGCCAAACTTCGGCGGGGGTCTCGACGCTCCACGTGCCTTACTTCCGGCCCTCCTGGCCGTAGCGCCCGTCATGTGGGCGAGTCAGGATGCCACGGTACCACGAACCGACGCCGAGGCAGGTCCGATAGCCTTGGGTAGCCTCTGCTGGTCCCAACCGGCTGCCGGGGGTCGCGCTCGGTCAAGCGCTCCAAGGGTCCCCTCGACTCCTCGGGCGACCGGGCCGGGAGTGGGCCCCGGGGGCCGCGACGCGAGGGGGGATCTTAGCGCACCAAGCCCTCTCCCACCACAGAGCCGGGGTCCGGATGGGGTTGACAAGGGGCCCCTTGAGGAATACTGTACTCTTTAGTCATGATGATCGCATCCCACTCCGGTTGGCTCGGCGCCCGCGACTGTTGTTGTCGCCTGTGGCTCAGGGCCATCGGTGTGACCGGGGAACGGCGCAACTAGCTCATAACACCCCGGACCGATCCGCAGGCCCTTCGAGTCAGCCTCGAAGGGCTTTTTCATTCTGGGCCGTTTGGCGAGGCCCGAGGAGGTGCGCCAGGGAAGAGACAAGTGGACAGAGCATTCAAGGAGGCCGATCCGTGCGGCGGACGGCCTCCATTTTCCTTCCCGTTCGGCTTCCTTCCGCCGTTGGGCTGCGTGCTACTATTCCGATACGCGCCCGTAGCTCAATCGGATAGAGCGCTTGGCTTCGAACCAAGAGGTACCGTGTTCGAATCACGGCGGGCGCGCCACGAACCCCCCCCTACCCCCTGGTCGACTTCGAAGAGAACAAGGGGCTCACCGCGAACCGCTTCCGACAGAAGTGCGCAAGCGAGAAGGCTAGTTCAGTGGCCGGTTGCAGGCCAAGACCCGGCCACCGGCGCTCATGACCACGTGCACTGGGCTGAGCCCGAGCCCTGAAAGGCGCTCCTCGGGGGCGAGCACACAGTAGCGCTCCCCGCTCTTCCATCCCCCCTCAAGGTCAGGGAGGGAGAGCAGGAGGCGGGGCGCATCCGGGTAGCGGAGCCCGTCCTCCAGCGTTGGCGCCGAGCCTTCAACGATTTGCAGAGGCAGCGGTTGATAGAAGTTCATGGAGTTGGCGGTCTCGTAGTCTCCGTCTACGACAACGTGATCCCCGAGGCGGCAGATCTTCCCCACCCCTAGCCCGAAACGCTTCGAGGACACCACGTCCTCGCAGATGCCCAGGCTCAGGTGGGCCAGATATCCGAAAGCGAGCATCCCCCCCGCGAGGGCAAGGATCGATCGGACCCCCTCTCCGCGCGACGCGTACCACCAGGCTCCCATCAGCGCGAAGCCGAGGAGAGCGGCCGTGGCCGCGGCGGGAGTCAGGAGCTGAGCCACCACCGGTCCCGGCAGGCCGAGGAGAGGCCCGAAGTCCGTGGCCCACGCATGCAAGGGAGGGGATCGCGGGGCGCTCACCCCAATGCCCCTCCCTCCGATCCCGAAGGCGAGGGCTGCCCCCACCAGGACGAGAAGCAGACCGAGCACGCCCAGCGCCCGGAAGACCCAAGCTCGGCGGGCCTCCCCTTCCGGGTCCGACAGGCTGATCGCGATCAGGAGGGCGAGGGGGGGGAGAAGGGGGAAGGCATAGTGCTCGAGTCTCGCGGACAGGCTGAAGAACGCGAGCGTGACTCCCGTCCAGACGAGGCCAAGCCGGGCGACCGCCCTTCTTCCCGGGTCATCTGTGCTGCCCGGCCGAGGGCGGAAGGCCAGGGTGGCTAGAAATGGGGTCCAGGGAAAAAGCCAGACCGGTATCAGGGCCAGGAACAAGGGAAGAGACACGGACTCAAAGTCCAAGGGTTCTCTGCGGTTGAAGAACCGCAGGACCTGCTCGTTTAGGAAGTAGTGGCGGAGGAATCCCGGATTCTCAAGGGAAGCCGCGACATGCCAGGGGGCGGCGAGGAGGACGAAGAGAGCTCCCCCGCCGAGGGCGGGCCCGATGCGCAAGCGCGGACCCGCGCGGGCGAGAAGCATGTAGGTGAGCGGGATCGCTGAGGAGATGAAGACGGCAACCAACCCCTTCGAGAGCAGGCCACCCGCGAGGGCCGCGGAGAAGACGAGGACGCGGAAAGTGGGACGCTCTGGATCCAGATACCACCGCAGGAACGCATCCATCGCCAACACCTGGAAAAAGACCATGGCGCTGTCGTGCAGCGTCTCGCGCGTGAAGAGATAGGTGCCCGTACTGAAGGCGAAGGCTAGGCCCGCCCCGAGCCCCGCCAACTCGCCGGCCAGGGAGGCTGCCATCCGAGTCAGGAGCCACGTGGTCGCGATCACGAAAAGGGCCGGGGGAAGGTGGGCCGCGAACTCGGTCGCGCCCAGCACGCGGTAGGTGGAGGCTAGGATCCAATAGAGGAGAGGGGGCTTGTCGAGGAAGCGTACTCCGTTGACGTAAGGGGCGACCCAGTCATGGCGTGCCAGCATGCCCTGGGCCGCGTGGACGTAGAGCGCCTCGTCGACGTCCAGGACCGCGCGCCCTCCGGCGCAAGGCAGATAGAGCACGGCCGCGAGCAGAACGGGGGCCAGGAGCATGAGTCGGCTCTTCACGACGACGTATTGTCCGGTAGGAAGCCGGAGTGCTCAAGCGCGAGCCGCGTGCCGCCGGATGGCGTCGATGGGAGCGTCAAGGAGGCGCCTGTGGAGATCGATGCCCAGCACCTAGCAATGCCACCACCCGGTTAATCGCGGGTGCATCCGCCAAACGGAGGGTCCCGGACGCGGACAACTGGCGGATCGCCGGGCGCGGTCCGGTCGGATCCACGGAGGGCGCTTGCAACCTAGAGCACCCATTGCGCCTCGCTCGAAGACCCGGCACGGCGCCCGAACCGGCCGCAGCGGGGGCGGGAGCGCTCGACCGAGAGGACTCGTTTCACTAGTATGAAAGGATGGGGGCGTAAGCCGCGGCCCGCATGGGTGACTCCGATGGATGGCCGGACAATGAGCTCTTGATGACGGTCGCGGACGAGCCCTCCGCCTTTCCCCCGGACCAGGTCTCTTCCAGGACTCGTCTCCGAGGCAGGCCACGCCCGCATCCCTCACACCGCTCACCCGTCAGCGACCTCGACCCGTCGGGGCGACCGGGAATAAAGAGCGAACCGGGGCCCGGGGAGACTGGGCTCGGACGACCGCCCATGGATTCTTGATGCTGCTCTGCCCCTCTTGCCAGGCGGAGAATGACGACGTAGCCCAGGTCTGCTTCACCTGCCGCACGATCCTCTCCGCCGTCACCCGGGGCACGGTTATCGGAAGCCGCTACGAGATCCTGAGCCCCCTCGGCAAGGGGGGGATGGGGGCCGTGTACAAAGCTCGCGACCGCGTCCTCGATGAGGTGGTCGCCCTTAAGCTCCTGCGCGCTGACGTCGCCGGTTCTTCCGAGATGGCCGAACGCTTCCGATCGGAGATCCGGCTCGCTCGTCGGGTGAGCCACTGGAACGTTTGCCGAATCCATGAGTACGGCGCGGACGGTCCCCTCCAATACATCTCGATGGAGCTCGTGGAGGGGACCCACCTCAAGGCGTTGTTGGAGGGAGGCCCGCTGCCCACGGCGCAAGCCTTCGACGTCGCGCTTCAGATAGCCGACGGACTCCAAGCGATCCATAAGTCCGGCATCGTCCACCGGGACCTGAAGCCCCTGAACATCATGGTCGATGCCCACGGTGTTGTTCGCATCATGGACTTCGGTATCGCCAAACGGCTGTTCCGTGAGGGCGCCTCGGAGCCGCGGGCCTCGAGCTACGTGATGGGGACGCCCGAGTACATGAGCCCCGAGCAGGCCCGCGGTCAGAAGGTCGACTTCCGCAGCGACGTCTACGCCCTGGGGGTCGTGGTATACGAAACTTTCACCGGGCGCGTCCCGTTCCGCAGCGACGCACCCGTGGGAACCCTGCTCATGCACCTCGAGAGCGTGCCTCCCCTCGAGGGAACCGAGGCCGCTGCGATCCCAGGGCCGCTGGTCCCCGTGCTTCGCAAGGCCCTCTCCAAAGAACCCTCGGAGCGGTACGCCTCTGCGGCCGAGCTTGCGGGGGCCCTGAATTCCGCACGCGACGCGATCGTCGGCCCCCCCGCCGCGGCCGCGACGGCGCGCCCTGCTCACCGGCCGCGGCGGATACGGCTCCCCATGCTCCTGGGCGGGCTCGCCTTCCTGGGAATAGGGGCGATCGTCGTGGCGTTGCGCACCCATCCGCCCGGGGAGCCGGGTCCGCTCGAAACGCCGCTACCCGCGACTCCGCCACCGACGCGCGCCGCACCCGCCTCGACGCCACCGATGCCCACGGAGCGGACGAAGCCATCGACCGAAGCAGGGCTCCGCCGCTCTGGACCCCCGCCCTCGCCGTCGCCCCCCGCCGCACCAGCGGGTGAGGGACCGTCGCCCGTCCCGGCAACGCCCACCCCCCAGCCACCGGCGACGTCCGGGCCGGAGACGTCATCCCCACCTTCCGCGACGCCGGCTCCGGCATCCGCCCCATCCGAGGCGCCCGATCCGTCCCCGGCCCCTGTCGCTGATGTGCGAGGTGGGCTGCTTGTCGTCGTGAGCCCTTGGGCGTCGGTCAGCGTCGACGGGCGTGCGCTGGGGGACACCCCGCTGGGCCGGATCCAGCTCGATGCTGGTCGCCATGACGTCCTTCTCGTGCACCCCCACTTCGAGCCCTTCCATCGCCGGGTCACGGTCCGTCCCCGCGAGACCCTCCGCCTGGTCGTGGATCTCGACATCGAGGGCGTCCGTCGCCCGCGCTAGCCCCGCTGCCAAGGTCACGACGCCGCCGTTGCATCGTGACGGTTGTCTTCCGTAAGGACGAACCTCAGAGTCTCTCGCCGGCTCACCGCTAGAGGCAGCCCCCGCCTTGTCTTGGGGGCCACATTCAGGGTAGCTTTCCCGGTCGGAGAGCGACCGTTGCCCGCGATATCATCATCAAGACGGCTCGGTATCTTCGCCCTCGTGGTGCTCGTCGCGTCGACGCCGTCGGCCGCGCCCTCCTCGGCTCCGGACGCTGAGCTCCTGGCCGGGATCCGCCAAGTCCAGGAGGGCGATTTTGAAGGCGCGGCTCTGACCCTAGATGGGGTCGCCCGGCGCCTCGGCGAGGATCCGGGCCGCACCCACGATCTCGCCCAGGCAAACCTGTACCTCGGCATCGCGTACGTGGGCCTCGATCAGCGCCCCGCCGCCAAGGACCGGTTCCGCCAAGCGATCGAAGCAGACCGGGATTTGCGCTTGAGCCTCGATCGCTTCTCTCCGAAGGTTCTCACCCTCTTCGAGGAGGCGCGACGGGAGGCGGAAGCCCACCGCCAGACGCCGGGCAAGGGCGGCGCGAAGACGGGCTGGCTCATCCTGGGCATAACGGGCGCGGCCGCCGCGACGGCCCTGGTCGTCAAGGGAACGAGCTCGAGCTCGGGTACGGCCCAGTTCACCCGAGCCCGCTTCGGAACGCCGGTCATCGTTTGCCCGGATGGCTCTCATGGCCAGCCCATCTCCTTCACGATCCTTGTCGACGCCAACAATGGCACGTCCGAGCAGGTGACCGTCAACTCCGTGACCTCTACGATCGTCATCGTGTCATCGGATATCCCCTCCGAGATCGGCCAGGCCAGCAGCTTCCCCAGCACCGTCACTCCCGATACGGTGGGTGCACAGAGTCAGGCGACCCTGACCATCGCGAGCACGCTCCTCTGCTTCAACGACATCGGCGACGCGCCGCGCTTCAACGAGTGGTCGGGCCACGCGACCCTGACGACATCGGCCGGTGTTTTCGTCCTCGACGCCGCGGACCGACTTCGCATCAACATCCCCTAGCCAGATTCGAGACGGGGGGAATCGACCACCGCCTCCGCAGCGACGCCGCCCCCCATCAATTGTTCCGGGAGGCGGAGACGATGTAGTCCATCTGCTGGGGGCCTTCGCCGGGTCCGGGGCAGTCGAGCATGACGGTACCGCGGGCCGACAACTCGAGGTAATTCACCTTCTGCGAGACCACACCCGCGTACTCGACCACTGGCGCCGCCGGGCATTGGCCCTCGGGCGGCTTGGGCCCCCCGCTCCTGAAATGCAGCGATCCGTCGGCTTGTACGGTGCCGGTGAGATCGAAGCTTTGCGCGGGACAGGGCTGAGCCACAACCATGAACCCCGTCAGCGACGCAATGCCCCCCATGCTTTCCGATTGTGAGAGCGTCACCGTGCCGTAGCACGTAAAGGAGCCGATCACGCCGTCGCGGCTCCGGTTCCATTGGACCAGCCAGGCCGGGTAGCCGTTGTACTTGCCGGCGATCTGCGGCACGGGAGGGCTGGGAGAGGTGGGACTGTCGCTGCCGCACGCGGCCAGGGCCAAGAGCGCGAACATGCTCGTTGCCTTCTTCATGTCTTCCTCCGTTCTCGGTATCCGGACCCAAGCGTCCGGCCACGGCCCAAGGGAGCAAGGGAAGGGCCAGGTCCGGGAACGGTGTCCATGCGGTAAGTTATTGAGCCCTCTGGACAGAGGCTCTCAAGAGGTCTACGGGGTTCGAACGGTGTTCGGGGATCGAAACGGAGGGGGGCTACGAGTTTTCGGTGCTCTTCTTGTGGAGGCCCAGCTCCTCGAGGCGCCGGTAGAAGGTCTCGGGCGAAATCTGTAGCAGCTCGATCGCTCGTCGCCGGTTGCCCTTGGTGTAGTCGAGCGCCCGCAGGATGTGGCTCCGCGCGGCCTCGTCCACGACGCGGCGCAACGGAACGGGCGGGCCCTGCTGGTCGGGGGGCGGAGCCGATGTCGGGGAGGCCCGCGCCTCCCGCAGAATGTATTCAGGAAGGTCGCCCGCGGCAACAACCTGGTGATCGACCAGGCAAACCGCACGCTCGACCACCTGCTGCAGCTCCCGGACGTTGAAGGGCCACCCGTGGCGCTTCAAGATCTCCAGAGTCTCTTCGGCAAAGACCTTCCGCCCCGCCCCGCGGTCGTGGAGGCCAAGGAAGTGCGCGACCAGCAGCGGGATGTCCTCGGGCCGCTCGCGCAGCGGGGGGATCACGATTTCGTGGCCGAGCCGGGCTAGGAGGTCCGCACGAAACCGGCCCCCCTCCACGTCCTTTTCGAGCGGCCGATTGGTGGCGGATACGAGGCGGACGTCGATCCGCCGCGCGACCGTGTCGCCCACCCGATACACCTCGCCCGAATCGAGAAAGCGCAGGAGCTTGGTCTGGATCCCGGGGTCGATGTCGCCGACTTCGTCGAGGAACAAGACGCCGCCGTGGGCCAGTTCGAGCCGGCCTTTCTTGTCTCGGGTGGCCTCGGTGAAGGCCCCGCGCACGTGGCCGAAGAGCTCCGACTCCACGAGGCTCGGGGCGAGGGCGGGAATCGTGACCGGGACGTAGGGCCCCCGCGTGCGGTCGCTGTGGGCGGCGTAGGCGCGGGCGAATAACTCCTTGCCCGTGCCCGTCTCCCCCCGGAGCATGACCCGGGCTCCCGACCGGGCAAAGCGCCGAAGGTCGTCGTAGATCTTGAGTAAGGCCGGGGCCCGGCCGACGATCCGGTGCCGTAGCAGCTCGCCCTCGAGGGCCTCCAGACGCTCGCCCGTCGACTCCAGGGCCTCGGACGTTCGGAGGTGCTCCTCCGTTCTCGCTAACACCAGGGAGGCGTAGAGCGAAGCCGCGGTCAGGAACTCCAGATCCTCGCGGGTGAAGGGATGCACGTCGCTGCGGTTGTCGAGGTAGACGACGCCGCGCACGGGGTCCCGGCCGAGGGGCACGCAGAGAACGGAGCGGATCCGGAAGCGCTGGATGCTCTCCGCCTCCCCAAATTGCGTGTCCTGCCGGACGTCGGAGGCGAGGAGCGCCAACCCACCCTCGAGGACGTGACGGAGGACGGTGTGGCTCAAGGGCCACCGGTCGGAGGGCGGCGTGAGGTCGAGGTTGTGCGTGGAGAGGGGAAGCAACGCGCCGTCGGCCGCCAGAACGAGGACGCAGGCCCGATCCGGTCGCAGATGCTCGACAAGGAGGTCGAGGATGCGCTTCAGGACGGCCGGGGGTTGGCGCTGCTCAAGAAGCTCGCGCCCGATCTCATAAAGGGCGAGGAGCCGTCCGGAAGCGAGGGCCGCCGAGGCCAGCGGCCGGTGCGGGTCCAGGGTGGCCTCGGTTCGCACCGCGCTCCCTTGGGGATCTTGTGGGGCCACGCTCAGAGACTATCAAACCGGCGGCCTGCCCTGTCAATGGATGCATCACCCTCAGGGGCCGGTCCCGGCGTGAGCCGCCAGAGACTACGGGCCTCACGGGTTCCGGGCTGCCCCCGACCTCACCCCGGATTCAGGCGGACCCCTACGCCCGTTTCCGGCGTCTCCCACTGGTTTTGCCCCTCCTCCCACACTACCTTTGATTCTTGAGGCTGGAGATCGAAAGGAGAGATGTGGCCCTAAGGAAAACCCTGGTGCCGGCCCCGAGGGCGGTGGCCCCGACGATGTGGGAGACCACCCCCGGGCTCCCCCGCCCGGCGGGCGCCGCTCGCCGAACCGAACGAGCAACCGGTCTCGTTCCCGATCCTCGCGGCTGGGAGGAACTCGGTTGAGCCCTCGAACCCTGAAATTCCTCGCCCTCGGCTACTCGCTCAAGATCATCCTGCTCGGCTTGGTCTGCCTGATGATCCCCGACCTCCCGGCGCGAGCCATGAGCAAGGCCCGGCGGCTGTGGACGGCAGTCGGAGGGCCCGCCACCCGCTAGCCGCGATCCCGGGTCCCGCTCCTTCTGATCAGCTGATCAGCGTCCCGCGGTCCGTGGATGGGCGGCCAGCCAGGCCTCGACCTCGTGCGCGGCAGAAACGGAGGCGAGGGACGAGCGCAGCTCCGGTCCCAAGCCTTCGCTTAGCACCAAAAGGGAGCGAGCACTCTCGCGATAGGCGGCCATGGCCCCGGCCGCGTTGCCCTTCTTCTCTTGCAGGCGGCCGACGAGGGCGTGGAGTCTGTAGAGCCCCGCCCCCCACCCGGATCGTTCCGCCACCTTCAGCGCCCGACGCGCGGCGTCCTCAGCCTGGGGCAGCCGCCCCCGGGCCAACTCGGCCCTGGCCAGGGACTCCAAACCACGAATGAGCAGGATCACATCGCCCACGGTCTCGGCATCGCGCACGGACGAAGCGAGTTCCGAAGCCGCCCCCGCGACGTCACCCAGCGCCAGGAGGCCCCCCCCCTTGGCGATCCGGGCCCGGAGGATGGCCACCCGGCTCCCGCTCGCGGTGGCCAGCTTCACCGCCTCCGTGAAGGCCTTCCCGGCCTCTGCCACCTCGCCCCGGGCAAGCTGCAACTCCCCGACCGCGGTCTGGAAGTCCGCCGACTGCTCGCGGTTTCCGGTCTCCTGCACCCAGGCCGACGCCGCGTCGAGCTTGGCCTGAGCATCGCCTAAGCGACCCAGCTCGATCAGGGCCATGGCCTCCTTGATCGTGAACTCGGCCAGGCCGCGCTTGTCGTCCAGCCGCTTGAGGATCTTGAGGGCCTCCGCGTAGGCCGACGAAGCGGCGGTGTAGCGGCCCTCATACTGGTGGAGCAGCCCGATGTTTCCGTGGGAGACGGCGAGGGCTTTGGCGAAGTCGATCTCGCGGGCCCGATCCAGGGCCTCCAGAAACGACTTCATGGCCTCCGGCCAGTGGCCCTGGGCGATCTGGAGGAAACCCATGTTCTGGGTGGAGACGACGATGCCGGCCTTGTCGCCGATCTTTCGACGCAGGTCGAGGGCTTGCTGCCAGTAGACAAACGCGTTGTCTCGCTCCCCTTCCAGGAAGAAGATATACCCGACATTGTCGTAGCTCTGGGCCAGCTTCTGGTCGTCCCCGAGCTCGCGGCGGAGCCGCAGGGCCTCCTGATACGCCTTTTGCGCCTCGCGGTACTCCCCGCGTCCCTCGTAGAGGCTGCCGAAATCGTTCCAGACGTCGGCGAGCCCTTTCCGGTCGCCGATCTTGACGTAAACCTCGCGGGCGCCGAGCAAGTCGGGCTCCGCCTCCGCGAAGCGGCCCATGGCCAAGTGGACGCTCGCGCGGTTCTTGAGGCTCACGGCCGCTCCCCGCTTGTCGCCCACCTTCTTCCGGACGGCGGCCGCCTCCGCGTACCTCGCCAGGGCCTGGGGGTATTCGCCGAGGCGCTGGTGAGCCACGCCCATGGCATTGAGCACATCGCCCTGGCCCTGTCCGTTTTCGAGCTGGGTCATGAGGGCGAGGGCTCGAACCAGAGGGTCGGTCACGGCCTTGCGCGCGTCCCCGGCGAGGATCATGTTCTTGCCCAGGAGGAACCAGCCGCGGGGGTCACTCCGATCGAGCTCGGTGACTCGCTTCAAGGTCAGGACGGCCTTGGCGATCGCGCCTTGGCTGGCCTGGGCCGCGGCTAGGTCGAGGAGGGCTTCGGTGTCGTTCGGGTACCGCGTGACCAGCTCCGCGTAGGCCTTCTCCGCCTCCGACAAGTCGCCCCGGAGGAGGGCGAGCCGCGCGCGCACACGCCAGGCGAGGCGCGTCTCCGCAGAGCCGACGGTTCCGGCGGCCTTTTCTGAGGCGGCCAAGGCCTTCTCGTGGTAGCCGAGAGCCTGGTAGGCCTCGCTGAGGCCCAAGAGGGCAGCGGCAAAGCCGGGATCCGCCCGCAAGGCCCGCTCGAAGCTCGGCGCCGCCCCTACCGAGTCGCCCACGGTGAGCCGTTCCCGCCCTTCCCGATAGGCCTTCGCCGCCTCCAGAGAAGCCGTCTGCGGCTCGGGCAGAGGCCGGCTGGACGGCCGGGGCGCGCCCAGCTCGCCGCGCAGCCGCTCCCCCAGCTCCCCCACCAGCCGGAAGAGGCCTGCCGCGTCCGTGGTCTCGGCGCTGATCGTCCGCGACGCGACCGCCTCGGCGCCGCTCGGCGACACAAGACTCAGATCCACCCGCAACGTGGTCCCGGCGCGACGGACAGTACCGGTCACCAGACGATTGACCTCGAGCAGCTCGGCCACACGCTTCAAGGAGGCCTCGTCCTTGGTAGCGGAGGCCAAGGCCAGATCCTGCAGGGTCCGCGCCACACGCCCCGAGTCGAGGACGCGAAGCTGGGGGGTCTCCGCCAAGTGGCCCGCGAGCATCTCGGCCACCCCCGAGGCCGTCCAGGCGAGGGCGGGGTCGCCGGTCTCGTCGGCCAGGGGCAGGACGGCCACGCTCACGGGAGCCGCTTCCGTAGTGGGCGCGCGGGCCGCGCCCAGGGAGCCCGCCCTCTGCCCGCCAATCCAGGGGCGGTAGACGGCTGCGATTGCCACCGCCAGCAGGACCAGCCCCAGGGCCACCGCGGTCCGGGGGAGACGGATGCGGCCAGAGGCACGCTTTGCGTCCAGGTCCGCGACCAGCTCTCGCACGCTGGAGTATCGCCGCCCCCGGTTGCGCTCCAGGCAGCGCCGGATGATGTTGCCCACGTAACCGGGCACCTGAACACCGGTCTCGTCGATGTCGCGCGGCCGCCCCGTGAGCCGCTGGGCGAGGGCCTCGGCTTGCGAGCCCGCATTGAAGGGAAGCTGGTTGGTGATCATCTCGAAGAGGACAATGCCCAGGGCGTAGATATCACTGCGGGCGTCTAGGGGGCCGCCCGCCACCTGCTCCGGGGAGAGGTAATCCAGCGTGCCCACGATGGACCCGGAGCGGGTCAGGGCGTCGTGCTCCAAGGAACGCGCGACGCCGAAGTCCGTGATGTAGGCGACGTCGTTGGGGCCGAGGAGGATGTTTCCCGGCTTCATGTCGCGGTGAACGATGCCCGCGTCGTGGGCCTGCTGCAGGGCCTCCGCCACCTGTCGGAAGATGTTCAAGGCGCGATCGACGGGGAGCGGTCCGCTCTCCCCGAGGACATCGAGGAGGGAGCGCCCCTCCACCAAGCTCATGGTCAGGAAGCGCAGCCCCTCGCTCTCCCCGATGTCATGGATGCGTACGACGTTCTTGTGGGTGACCTCGCGGGCCAGGACCAGCTCTCGGCGGAAGCGGCTAATCCACTCCGGATTCGTGCCCAGGTCGGGTCGGAGCACCTTGATGGCGATGTCCGTGCCCAGCTCCTCGTCTCGGGCCTTGTAGACCACGCCCATGCCGCCCACGCCGAGCTGGCCGGAGATTCGGTAGCGGGCCCCTACCAGCGTACCGGGGGCGAGGCGCCGGGCGAGGTCTACGTTGGTTTGGGTTTCCACAGGGGTTGGCCGGTGCAGGGCGGAGACCTCTTCCAAGGCGGGCATCAGACCGCGGGAAGAAGCTCGTCAATCCGCTGCTGGAGCTCGGCGACCAGCCGTTGAGCCGGTGGGGGGTTGGGGGGGGTGTTTCTTCGGTGGAGGAGGGCTTCCGCCAACACGCTGGCCGTGTAGTCGGCCAGCGCCTCCAGGATCTGAATATCCATGGCGGTGAAGGCCGGGCCCAGCTTTCGGCTGTCCACGTAGATCACGCCGATGATGTTCTCCTCGTGACGAAGGGGGACGCAGGCCAGGCAGCCGATGCCCTGGGCCACCACGCTCGGCCGCTTCCCCAAACGGGGATCCGCATGGGCGTCGGAGACGACCACGGGCCCCCGGACCTCGAGCGCCTGCTTCACCGCTCCCACGCTGCCCCGGAAGCGCTCCTCCCACAGATCACCCACCGAGAAGCCGGCCGCCACCTCAGGCCGAAGCCGCCCCCCGGGACCGGCCACCAGGACGAAGCCGCGCTCGGTCTGGGTCACCTCCATGGCCGATTCCAGGAAGCGCAGGAGAAGGTCAATCGGCTCGAGGTCGCCGCTGAGCCGGCGCCGCATTTCGGCGGAGGTCTGGAGCCGCGCGAGCCGCTGTGAATCGAGAGTGGCGGCCTGGGCCGCGGTCAGGCGTTCGAAGCGCGCCATCAGTCCCCCCAGGCTGATCCAATCGCCGTCCTGGAGCGCGGCCCCGGCGGGGTCCTTGCCGTTCACCAAGGTACCGTTCTTGCTTCCCACATCCTCGAGGGCCCAGCCCCCACCCGTCCAGCGCAAGCGCGCCTGACGCTTTGAGACCCGCGCATCCTCGAGCACGAGGTCGCAGGTGGTATCGCGCCCGATCTCCAGGGACTCTTCGTCCCGGAGGATCAGAAACCGGGACGCCCGCTGGGGAGGATAGAGAGTCAGCTTTCCGGGCATGGCCTGGGCGGTCTTAAGGAATACACAGACCCTGCGCGTTCGTCTTCCGGTCGAGGCTGAAGCTCAGCGTGCCCGCTCCGACCCGCAGGAGGCCGGCGACGTCGACCCGCGAGGGGTCTTGGGCCCGCCAGATGTCGGGGATGTCGTCGCCGCTGTGCGCCCTCACGTAGTCCGAGAAGGCGTTGGTCTGGCTGATCGCCTGCGTAATCAACCCTCCCTGGTACGAGGCGAGCGCCTGCGAGAGCTGGCCCTGCAGCGTGGTGAGCACGGCGCTCGGCATCGAGCCCCCGTAGGTGTTGAGGAGGCCCTGCAGGTAGTTGAACTTGTCCGCGATGACGGTGTCAATCGGCCGGACATCGATCACGATCAGGAACTCCGAAAAGTCCCCCCCGCCCCCGTCAACCCGATAGCTGCCCCTCCCCTCGTACAGGGTAACGTCCCGGAAGGGGCCACCGTCCGGCGCCTTGACGAGGGCCAGCGGCACCGCGGCGTCGAGCTGGAGGTTGTGGGTGTGCAGAGATACCTTATAAAGACCCTCGAAGGTCAGGCCGCTCGAGGCGTTGGGGTTGATCTGCAGAAGCACCGGGAAGGCACCGGGCACACTCACCTGGAAAAGGCCCGGAAGTCGGGCGAGCAGCGCCGGATCCAAGGGGTTCACCACCATCGCCGAGACGCTGAGGGCGCTCGGCGTCAGTCCGACGACGTTCTCGAAGGTAATCGTGAGGTCAACCTCGAACCCCCCCCCCAGATCGATGTCCGCTTGGGCTTGGTTCCCGGAGACCGTCAGCACGATCGGGATGGGGGTCGTAAGGATCGGGGGCGGAGTTGGGATTGGGAGTGGGAGCTGGGCGAAGGCGCCCGGCGCGCCCAGCATGAGAAATAGCCCCGTTGTCAGAATCTTCCGCATGCATCCTCTCCTCAAGGTCTGCTTTGGGGTGTCCTTTTAAGAGCCCTGCATCCTGCCCTGGCGTCCAACCCCGCCAATTTCCGCTCAGATGGGTTGCAAAGCGCGGGCCGGGGGTCTGGAGGGATCGGCCTTGCGCCCACGTGGCTGGAAGAGCCTGGTTCCAAAAGCTATGCGACCCGGGCCCGCTGGATCAGGGAAGTGAGGTGGTCTTGAGGTGGGCTCGTGGGTACCCAAGAGTGGAAGCGAAATGCCACTCCTCGGGAAGGGGGGCCCGCCGCCCCTCAGCCCTCAACGCCCTCCAGGAGCCAGATGTTCCCGCCTTGGGGCCGGAAGCGGTCGAAGAGGACCCAAAGGCGACGATTTGGCAGCTGCAGAGCCGTGATCCCGCGGCGAGAGTCATCGAGGAGATGACTCTATAGGTGAGCGCGCCGCCAGGATCGGGCGTCAGCGCCCGCGGGCCGCAGCGAGCCCGGCAACTCGGCGCCGAACGAGGCGATCCCACCGCCGGGAGCGAACAGGATCCGTCGAAGATTGCCCCGGCCCCGTGGAACCTCCTCACGCAGCGCCCGCCTCGTCCTCACCCCTCTGGCTTGTCCCCCGGGGAAGATCGGAACTGCTTGTCCCCTGAGGACTTCACCCCCTCGAGACGAGGGAGCACAGATCGGCGGGGTATGAGACAATCCGCACGCAGATCCTGGGAAGGTCCCGGCCTGCACGCAGGCGGACCGTGCCGAGCCGTCTCGGAGCGGTGCCGGGAGCTTCGGCGGGACTCGCTCCTGCCGGGTGAGGGGGACCCCTGGAGAAGCCGACTGTCCTTTTGGTTGACGACGACGACAGCACCCGCGGCCACCTCTCCGTGCTCCTTTCGGGGCTAGGCTACGGGGTGGCCGTGAGCCCGTCCGGGGACGAGGCGATCTCCCGGCTGGCCTCCGGCCACCTCCCCGCGGCCGTCATGCTCGACCTAGTCATGCCCGGAATGGGCGGCCTCGACGTCCTCGACCACATCAAGTCAACCTATCCGCAGATCCCCGTGGTGATTCTCTCCTCTCTGGGTCAGATCAAGACGGTAGTGGACGCCATGAACCGTGGGGCTTCCGACTACTTGGTCAAGCCGGTTCAAGAGGCCGAGCTCACGATCGCTCTCGAGAGCGCCCTGGAAAAGCAGCGTCTGCGGGATGAGGTTCGGGTGCTCCGGCGTCGGCTCGACCAGTACGACCCCGCCGAGTTCCTCTCCTCGAGCCCAAGAATGTTGAAGCTCAAGGAGATCGCCCGGCAGGTGGCGGATACCGACGCCCCTGTGCTCGTGCTCGGGGAGACGGGCGTGGGCAAGGAGCTTCTTGTCCGGTACATCCACGAGCAGTCCCCCCGTCACGACAAGCCCTTTATCAAGGTGAACTGCGCGGCCCTCCCCCATGACCTGCTGGAGTCCGAGCTCTTCGGCTACGAGCGGGGAGCCTTCTCGGGGGCCGTGCGCGACAAGCCCGGGAAGTTCGAGCTGGCCCACAAGGGCTCGATCCTGCTCGACGAGATCGCGGAGATGAGCCCGCACGTGCAGGCCAAACTTCTGCACGTCCTCCAGGACGGGGAGTACAGCCGTCTAGGCGCTCGGCACTCCAGCCGGGTCGACTCCCGGGTCTTCGCTTCGACGAATATTCCCTTGGAGAGGGCGGTCGCGGAAGGGAAATTCCGCCAGGATCTGTATTTCCGGGTGAACGTCATCCGTATGGAAGTTCCTCCTCTGCGCGAGAGGCCGGAGGACATCCCCCTCCTGGCCAATGCGTTTCTTCGCCGCTACCTCGAGCGCTACTCGAGCCCGGCGCGGGAGATCCCGCCCGAGCTGGCGGAGGCGTTCCGGCGCCACACCTGGCCGGGCAACGTGCGCGAACTCGACAACGCAGTGCGGCGCTTCGCCATCTTGCCGGACGTGAACCTGGCGCTGGACGAGCTCTCCAAGATGCGGCCGGAAGTCCGAGAGGCGCCGTCCGCAGAGGACCTCTCCCTGAAGACGATCGCGTCCCAGGCCGCGGAGAGGGCGGAACAGGAGGTCGTGCGTCGCGCCCTGGCTGAGACCCGGTGGAACCGCCGGGAGGCGGCGCGCCGGCTCCGGATCTCCTACAAGGCGCTACTCAACAAGATCAAGAAGTGGCAGCTCGAGGCGGAGGCGCCCACGCTGGCCTCCCCACCCGACACGGCACCGGCCAAGGGGACGCGCGGCGCCGAGTGACCGCACCCAGTAGTTCCACTCCGGAGCGTTCATGGCCGGGAATGCTGGCGGATTTGAGGCGAGGCTTGGGTTAGAGGCCGAGAGCGGGAGAGATGGCTCTCCAGGAGGGGCTGATCAGCGTCAAGTACAGGCCGGCCTGGAGGGCCTCGATCGTCGGGATCGTGCCCAGGGGCCCGCGGCGACGATAGCGAGCCGCCCCCGACAGCTGAAGGCGCCTGCCCAGGCGCCGGTCCAGGGCCACGAAGGCATCGTCGCTGATGGCATCCACCTGGGTTGCTACCGGCGACGCGTCCGGTTGGACGTGGCTCGCGGCCAGGCGGAGTTCCCAGGCCCTTCCCATAGGGACGGTCGCGCTCACCCCCGCCCGGACCTCCAGGCGGCTGACGCCAATGCCGAACGCGGGGGCCACCTCACGCCGGACGAAGAGCATGAGACTCGATCCCCTCACCATTCGGTTGAAGGTGGCCCCGCCGAAGAAGGTCTCCTTCTGCTGGAGGCCGGCGCGGGCGGCATCGGGCGTGTAGCTGGCCCCTCCCTCCAGGAGGAGGGCGCTTTGAGGCGAGAGGACGCGCGTCCACCGGAGAGAGCCGAAGTGGGTGAGGTACGACCGGCCCGCTTGGTCGGCACGTGTGTACTCGAACGAATACTCGATCGCGGCCGTGCTCCGAGTGCTGAGCTCACGTGCCAGCCCGAGGGTGCCGCGCGCGCTCTCTCCATTGATAAAGCCCGGCGAGTCGAACTCGGTGCGGTAAAAGCGCCCTTCGACTTGCAGAGAAGTCTGGGGACCCATTTTCTCGGATAAGCCGAGGACGCCGGTGAACGAGCGGGTTTTCACCACCGGCAGCAAGACCCCCTGCTCCACCAGGATCCGCGCAGAGTCGCTGTAGCCGAAGTCGTAGGCAGCGTTGACCCGCCAGCTGGTGCTCGGGGACGAGCGGTAGGCGCCGTCGAGGCCGAAGTCGCCGTAGTAGCGGTTGAGGTTCTGGTCGGAATAGCTCGTCCAGCGGCCGGCGGCGGTGGCCCGCAACTCACCGCGGGGACCCGAGAAGACGCGCGCCAAGCCAGCCCGGGGAGACAGCGCTACCCCGCCCGGGCCGTTGGGAACCAGAAAGTCGATGTTGCTGTCCCAACCGCCGCCCATCCCCAGCTCATATTCCCAGGGCCGGGCGGGCCGGGGTCCGCCCGTTTCGAGCTCCTCGGCCCGGGGGTTTGCTCCCGGCTCGGGCAGGCCCGCGGGGGCCGTCGGATCGGGCACCGGAGGGGGCTCCGGGGGCAGGACGGGCATGGGAAGAGTCTGGGCGGTCAGCGTTGTCGCGACAATCAGGGGGCCCATCGCCGCGCAAAGAATCCGCAGCCCATCCCGCATGCGAAGCGCGTCCGTCCTTGGGGAGACCAAGGATTGCCCTCCCTTCTGTGCCTCGCGGCCGCCTGCAGGCATTTCCAAGTCCGTCCCCGGTCAGGAAATCGGATGAAGCAGGATGTCCAGGAGCAACTTCTCCAGCTCTACGACCTCGGTACGGGTCCCGCCCCGTGTTTCCCACCATCGGTTGGGATCGAATGGCGAGTAGCGCGCGGGGTGAACCGTGACCCTGGTCTCGTGGCCATTCATGGAACGACGAAGCACCCGGCGCAGCCGCCGCGAGTGATCCGAAGTAGTGACCACCACGACGGAACGAAAGTGGTTCTGGTCGCACCATTCGGGGAAGACACGGCCCTCATCCTCGGTTCCGGTCAAGGCTCTCGGGATTTTCCGGACGTTATCCACGCCCAGGGCCTTGAGCTGTCGAATGGCCCGCGCGGCCGCGTCTTCGTAGGGGATCCCGCGGCGGATGAACTCGCGGTCGACCGAGGGGTCCGGAGGGTCGGCAAAGACGGCTACCTGCGCGGCCACGCCGCCATGAACGAGGTCCGCCGCGGCCAGCACCCCGGCACCGTCGGCACCCGTCCCCACCACCACGATGTCGGCCGGCCCGAGGTCATCCGCGACCACGAGCGCCCCCCCCACGGCCCGCAGCATCGGGCTTCTAAGAGCGGGTATGGCCGCCGAAGCCATGGCCAGAACGACGATCACCAAGAGCGCGCGGAACCATGGGGGCCGGCGAACACTCATGTCCTCATGGCAGGGTGGCGCGGATGAATCAAGGAGCACTTTCAGCGCTTCAGAAAAGAGCCTTCCGGCCGTAGAACCCCTCGGCGTGCCCCCCGGCTGCGGCTGCCTCCATGCCCCGGATGCGGGCCACCGCCCGAAACAAGTCGGCCGTGAACCAGGGTTTGCCCCTTTGGGAAGCGAAGTGCTCGTGAAGCAGGTCGATCTTACGATCGAGAGTCCGCGCGGGGAGGGAGGCGAAGAAATTGGGCGACCCAAAATCGCCGTCGTACTTCGGTATCTCATACTCCAGGATCAAGTGGTCACGCCAGGTGTTCCAGGTCAGCTCCGAGATCAAGCGGTGATCCTGGTGCCGATCATCCCGGTAGTGGGTAAGGACGAGGTCGGGGGAGCATTCGCGCTTCAGAGCCTCGAACTCGTCCTTCACCGCGGGGCCGCTGTAGGGGAGAAAGCCATCCCGATAGTCCCGGATGATCACCTTTTTCGTCGACACTCCCTCCAGGAAGGCCGCCGCCGATGAACGCCCCTCCGCCGCCCGTTCCGGCGTCGAGGTGAAGACAACCCATGTCACCTCCAGGCTGCGCTGCTCCGCCACCAGGCGAAGGATGGTCCCTCCGCAGCCGATCTCGATATCGTCCGGGTGAGCGCCGAGGGCAAGAATTTGCTTCGGCCCGTCGCCGAATAGCCGGACCCTATCCATGACCGCAGGCGCTCCCCCGGCCCTTGGCGTCCGGGCTACCTCGTCGCCATTTCTGGATGGGAATGGGCCTGGAGACGCGCCTCGGGACGAGCCTTCCAGACCTCCCACGGCACCTGGCCGCGCGAATACATGTCCTCCAGCAACTGCTTTTCCCGGAAGGTGTCCATACAAGCCCAGAATCCGTCGTACGGGTAGGCCAGAAGCCTGCCCTCGGCGGCCAAGCGCTGGAACGGCTCCTCCACGAGCTCCTCGCCGTCACCCATGTAGTCGAAGATCTGGTTCCGAAGGACCAGAAAGCCCCCGTTGATGCGCATCCCGCAGTCCCTGATGTGCCGGATGCTCTGGACGCGTCCCCCGTCCGCCACCTGCACCAGATGGAAGCTGCTCTTCGGACACACCCCCACGAAGCACGCCACCGCCTCCGGCTTCCTCTGGAAGTAGTTGATCATGTCTGGCAGCGGGAGGTCCGAGAGGCCGTCGCTATAGTTGGCGAGGAACACCTCCTCGTTGGCGAGGAAGCGCTGAACGAGCCGGAGACGCTGACCGATGTTCGAGCTCATCCCCGTGTCCACAAAGGTGATCTTCCAGTCCTGGATATCGCTGGCCAGGAGCTCCACCTTCTTGCCGCCCTCGCTGATCACGAAGTCGTTGGACACCGTCTCGTCGTAGTCCATGAAGTACTTCTTGATGCTGTCGGCCTTGTAGCCGAGGCAGAGAATGAACTCTCGGTGTCCGAAGTGCGCGTAGTACCTCATCAGGTGCCAGAGGATTGGACGGTAGCCCACCGGCACCATGGGCTTGGGGATCGACTCCGAGTACTCGCGGAGGCGCATGCCCAGGCCGCCGCAGAAGATGACTACTTTCATCTCGTCGCCTCCCGCGGGCGATCATGGCCGCCCCCTGTTGGCGCGACTACAAGCGGGTCCGTGGCGCCCAGAGGAAGGGACACCCCCGGTCCGGCCAGGAGGTCCTCCAGCCAGGTCTCGCCGCGGAAGCGTCGGTACTGCTCGGCGCGGAGCCTGTCCGCGATCCGGCCCGCCGGCAGTTCGACGTCGTCGTAGGTGAGCGCTTGGTCGATGCGGACGCCCCGCCGCAGCTTGCAGCCTTCCACGAGCCCCTCGGGCAGATACCGCAGGGCGCTCATCTCATCCGCGTTCACCGCCTCGCCGTATGTCATGTACATCCCGTATTCATCCAGGACCTCGCCCGCCCTTAGGTCGCGTTTCGCCACCGCGCACACCTCGACCACCGGTCCGTCCAGCGGGGGGGCCACCTCGTCCCTGAAGAGCGTCACCCGGGCGATGGCGTTGGGCGCTTCGAAGTGCACAAGATGGTAGGGGATCCAGAATGGATAGAGCGGGCCCTCCCCCATTTTGTAAAGGCTCAGGTAGTGCCGCTGCTTGGGGTCCGGGTGCTCCGCCAGACAGAACACCTTGATGAGGGGAGGACCCACCGTGTAGTCAACGATTCCGCCCAGCTCGCGCAGCTCTTCGATGTCGTAGAGCTTCTGGATGTCCATGATCGAGCCTTCGTACTTGACGCCTCTCGACATCCCGCGGGACCTGACTTTGAAGCCGGTCGCGTTGGCCACGATGGATTGCTCGAAACTGATCTTCGATCCGTCGGCGAAGGAGGTGACCATCGCGGCATTCTGGCCCCAGCGCTCGGCCCAGCCCTGCTGGGTGGTGGGGTTGCGGTAGGGGTCCTGCAAGCCCTTGACATTGCCGATCACGCGCGGGATCAGGCCCAACCCCTTCACCCAGCGGTAGAGGTTCATCTGCACGCCCGGCTCGTCGCCGTCGCAGGCGGATAGGATGACGCCGTGCTGGCGGGCATAGACGCGCAGGATGGGACCGATGGTGGCGTCGACTTCGGCGTTCATGAGCACGACCGACTTGCCGTGTCGGAAGGCCTCGAGCACCACCTGGGCCCCGAACTCGACCGAACCCGTCACATCGATCAGCACATCGATCTCGGGGGAGCGGCTGATCGTGAACGCATCCTCGGTAGCGACCGGCACTCCGCGACGAATTGCCTCGTCCAGGGCCGCTTGAGTCTCCGCCACCTCCACGTTCTCGCAGCCGGCATAGCGGAAAACACCCAGGGCCCGCTCCAACTTCCGGTTGTAGACGGCGGCCATCCGCATGCCGGGGACGCTGTTGACGATCTGGTTGGTGAGCCCCTGGCCCATGAAGCCGGCGCCGATCATGCCGACCCGAATCGGCCTTCCCCGCTCTTCCCGGGCCTGCAGCGCGGTGTCTACAAGGATCATGAGACCCTCCCTGCCATCCCCCCCGTCAGGGAGCCGGTCCGCGGGCGACCCTCCCTCTCCGTGTTCACCGTCGGTCCCACCGTCATCCTTCGCCTGAGCTCCGGCTCCACCTCGGACAGGAGGTTCCAGGCGGCGTCCTTTGGCGAGATCTCCTCGACGGGCAGGGGCCACTGCAGGGCCAGCCGGGGGTCGCGGTAGTGGAGGCCTCCTTCGACTCCAGGCAAATAAAACTCGCCCACCTGGTAGCTCGTCTCCGTCCGATTCTCCAGGACCTGGTAGCCGTGGGCGAACCTCTCCGGCACGTAAAGCGACCGATGGTCATCCGCCGTGAGCTCCACCGCGACGTGTTCGAGGTAGGTGGGGCTCTCCGGACGCAGGTCCACGATGATGTCCAAAATGGCCCCCCGGGTCGCCCTCACCAGCTTCGTCTCCGCGGCGGGCGGATACTGGAAATGCATGCCCCGCAGCGTCCCCTTCCGGCTGTTGAACGCGATGTTGGCCTGGGCGATGAGCGGTTTCAGGCCGTGGTCGGTGAATTCACGCTGGCAGAAGGCGCGGGCGAAAAATCCACGGCTGTCCTCGCGCCGCTCGATGTCGATGATGAACGCGCCCCTGAGCTTCGTTTCTACGAAAATCATGTCCGTCTCCCCGCGAAAAACTCGAGATTCGGCACCGCCCCCATGGCGGGCGCCGCCCACTCGAGCGGAGGGGGGTCGCTCAACCAAAGCAGATCCGGGCTGAGGCGGCCCGAGGTCATCAGCCCCTTGAGCTGGTCGATGCGCCGGTAGCGGGGGCCCTCAAAGTCTTCGACTTTGAGCCCAATGCGCTTGTAGACCTGGTAGAGCTGCTCGGCACCCTTGCGTGCATCCCATTCCGGCCGAAAGGCGGGCAGAACCCTGGCGATCTTGCTGAAGTCGACGCGGTAGTTGCGCTTGTCCGGGCCCGCCCCCTCGCCGAACGCGATCTCGCAGCCGGGCACCGTCTCCTTCACGATCTCCGCTATCTCCCGGACCCGGTAGTTTTGGTCGTTGCGGCCCACGTTGAGGGCCTGGGCGTGGACGGCCTCGCGGGGTGCGGCAAGCACGGCGAGGAACGCGCGCGTGATGTCCTCGATGTGCACGATCGGCCGCCAGGCCGTGCCGTCGCTCTTCAGGAGCACCTTGCCCACGGTGAAGGCCCAGGCGACGAGGTTATTGAGGACGATGTCGAACCGGAGCCGCGGCGAGGCGCCGTAAGCCGTCGCGCAGCGCAAGAAGGTCGGCGTGAACGAGCCGTTGGCTAGCTCGGCCACGTCGCGCTCGGTCCGCACCTTCGACTCGCCATAGGGCGTGACCGGGTTCAGCTCCGAGTCCTCGTTCACGGGAGCGTCACCGGCGGCTCCGTAGTTGCTGCACGACGAGGCCAAGACGAAGCGGCCGACGCCCGCCTCCTTGGCGAGGGTGGCGAGACGCACGGACGCGAGGTGGTTGATGTCGTAGGTCAGCTGAGGATTGAGGTCCCCCAGCGGGTCATTGGAAAGGGCGGCCAGGTGAGCGACGGCATCGAAGCCCCTCAGGTCGTAAGCCTCGACGGAGCGCACATCCTTCTCAATCGTGTGGATGCACTCCCGCCACGGCCCGAAGGTGGAGCGCCGGTAGAGGTCGGTGTCCAGCCCCACCACGTCGTGCCCGGCCTCGACCATCATCGGAGCCATGACCGTCCCGATGTAGCCTCGGCTCCCCGTCAACAGGATCTTCATGGTCCCTCCGTCCGACGCGTTTGGTTGCCCATCGGGGAATGCCCCCGGCCCTCGGAGGCCGGAGCCGAAATCCCTTTCATCGCGGCAAGCCCGGGTCCGCTCGCAGCTGAGACCGCACACCCCTTCCCAAAGCCGATCCCCGCAGGTCCAAGCCCCTAACCCCCCGTCAGGCTTGCAAATAGCCTCCCCACCACGCCGGGTGAAGTCGTTGCGGAGCCGGGGGCCATGCCGTACCTGCGATAGCCGTAGTTTTTGTAGGAACTCCGATACTCGCGGTGCCCGTTGAACACCACGGCCAGGACTCGATCGGCGCGAAGCTTGGTCAAGGTCTCGTGGATAGCGTCGCGCGGTGTCTGTCGCGAGCGCACGACGAGTTGAAACCCGTCCACCAGGTCCTGCATGAGGACGGTGTCGGCGACGGGCAGCACCGGGACCGCATCGAGGAGCACGAGGTCGAACAGCCGCCGAGCCACCTTCAGAACGGCGTCCATCCGCGGTGATCCCAAGAGCTCTGGCCGCCTGAGGTCGGTTTGACCCGCCGCCACCAGGAAGAAACCCCCCGGCTCGACCAACCGTACGGGCACGTAATCGAGGGTGCCATTCAGCCACTCGCTCAACCCGTGGGCCGGGGGCAGGCCGAGTGTCTTGCTCAGGGATGGCCGGCGGAGGTCCGCCTCGATCAGGAGGACCCGGCGTCCGGGCTCCCTTCCCAATGCGGTGGACAGACCGGCGCTGAGCGTGCTCTTCCCCTCACCGGGCAGCGCGCTCGTCAGGGCCAAGCATTTCACGCTGCGACGTCGGCAGAGATCGAGCAGGTTCGCCGCGAAGAACCTCAGCTCTTCTCCCACGATCGATGAGGGGTCCATCAGACTCTCGACGATGGGAACGACTTTGGCCGGGGTGACGGTCCCCCCGTCAGAGAGCGGCGCCTCGCCGGGCAAACAGGGCCCCCAAGCCTTCTTCGCGGATAGCCGCTGGCCCTCAGCCTCTCTTGCCGGCCTATGATTCCTCGCTGGACGTAGCCCGGAAGAAGCGAGGTCAGGAAGATGAGGAATGCTCGCCAGAACGGGATAGCCCTGGACAGCCTGCAGAACCTCGCTGTCCTTGACGGTCGGATCGAAGTACTCGGCCACCAGAGCCGCTCCCAGCCCGACGAGAAGGCCAAGAACGGCCCCTAGCCCCACGAAGATGGGCGGCTTCGGGAATACCGGCTTCTCCGGAAGGCTCGCCGGATCGAGCATCCGGAACCGCTCGCCCTTCCATCGCTGCTCGAGGCGGCCCGACATCTGGGCATCGAGCTGCTTGGTGAGGAGCGCCGTGTAGTTCTCGTCGAGCTTCTTGTAGTCGCGGGTCAGGGTCGCCAGCTCCTGCTCGGTCCGAGGTGTTTCGGCAACGTTTGCTCGGATGTTGGCAATCTGGCGCTCCAGGGCCTTTTGCCTATCTTCGAGTTTTCTCACCTCGAAGGTGGCCTTGGCGAGCTGGTCCCGGGTGATGAGGTCGGTGTCGCCCTTGGCGTCGCCGGAAGCCTCGGCCCGGCGCGCCTCCAGCCGGGCTATGCGCGCCTTGAGGTTCTCTACATCGGGGTGCTCCTCCTTGTATCGACTTCTCAGGGCGGCGAGCTCGCGTCTCAACTCTCCCAGGTCCGCCGTCCCCGCGGCCCCCGGGGGGCCCCCAGTCCGTCCGGCTCCCCTTGCGAGCGTCTCCTGCCTCTCGCGCGCGAAGAGAAGGCTCTCCTCGACCGTCTGCATTTCCCGCTGGAGCATCTGCATGGTGGTGAGGTTCGTCTGCAGCTGCTCGGGCAACCGCCCCATGTGCTCTTCCTTGAAGAGTCGCAAGGCGGCATCCTTGTTCTCCAGCTCGCTGCGCCCGTCTTTCACTTGGGCCACGAGAAAGTCGACCGCCCCTTCGACCTGCTGCTCCCGGGACTTGATCGTCTCCTCGATGAAGAGCCGCGCGAGCCGATCCGTGACTTCCCGCGCCTTGCGGGGGTTGCTGTGGTAGAACTCGATTGTGAAACCGTCGTTTCCGCTGACGTTGATCGAGATCGCCTGGCGCATCTTTTCCACGGCCCGTGTCCTGGACTCGATATCCGGGTAGGGCTTGGTTTCCTCGAGCACTTTCTCAAGCCGCGTGCGGCTGAGGATCTCGGGCCTGACCGCCTCCAAGCGCTGGCCGGGGTCCCTGGTCGCGACTTTCGGGATGAAGGACTCGGGTACCTTCTCCGACTCGACCAGAACCAGGGCCGAGGACACGTATTTCTTCGGAAGGATGAACAAGGCCACGATCGAGAGAAGGAAGACCGCGGCCCAAGGCGCGAGTACGAGCAGAGGCCGCCTCAGCGGCGCATGAAGGAAATGGCGGAGCTGCGTCCAGTGGAACGAATAATCGTCCGCGTCATCGAGGTGATCGAGACTCGCAGCGGGACTGCCCCTACGCCCGTCTCCGCTCATGGCACGATGATGGTGTCGCCCGCGGCCAGCAGGACGTTTTGTGACATGTCCTTTCCTTCGCCGACGTGCTTGTAGTTGAACGGAATCACTTTCTGGTCCTCCCGAACGATGACGATGCTCTCGGGCTTCGCGAATTCCTTGAAGCCCCCGGCCAAGGCGAGCGCCTTGAGCACGGTCATGCGGCCCGACAGCGGGAACTCGCCCGGCCGCGCCATCTGGCCGACCACGTAGATCCGGGCGCTGGTGGCCTGGGTGACGGTGACGGTGACGCGAGGGTTCTCTATGAAGCGCTGGAGCTCTGTCACCAGGTTGCCCGCAAGTTGACTGGGCACGCGCCCGGCCGCTTGCACGTCCCCAAGGAGAGGAAGGGTGATCATGCCGTCAAGCCGGACGGTCACATCGAGGGTCAGGTCCGGCTCCTTCCATACGGTGATCCGGAGGACGTCCCCCAGGCCGATCAGGTACCCGGAGGGCGGCGCGGATGCGTGCGCCACTGCCTTCACCACCCGCTCTTGGGCGATGGCGGGACCAACGAGGCAGGCCAAGAAGCCGAGACCAACCACCACCACCCTGTTCGCACGGGCCCGCACCTTTGATCGCGTCAACGCGCTCGCCGGCTCCACGCGCCCGTGGGCGAGCGCCTCCTTCGGTATGCCGGCTGCACAGTGGAGCCTCGCGCGCCGCTGTTGGATGTCGGAGCCACCATCAAGCAAATCCATCAAGATTTCTCGCTCCCGCCTAAGCCACGATGCACCAATGAAATCGCGGTGGAACTGCGATCTCACGGCAACATCCACATCATCGTCCTCAAGGAGAGGCCCCACAATCAGGAGCCTACGGAAAATGGCCTCAGGGAAACCCTGAGATTGGCGTGGGGATGAGGAGCCCCCCGCGTCCAGCGGGCCTCGACCCACTAGGGGCGGCGGATGCAGGCGGGCCACGGCCAGACTCGTGAGTCACGCGTGCGCGCCGCGCGGCCGTCCCGAAGGGGGAGCCTGCGGGCCCGGCCAGCCAGTCTCGGCTGGAGCTCGCCTGTCAACGCCAGCCGGCACCCATTCCTAGGCTGAGAGCCGAGCAGAGCTTTGCCCTCTTCAGAGGTTCCTGAGCTCAGTGGAGCCGGCGCGGCCGAACTCCCTCCCCCTCCCCACGACCCCGCCTGACCGGAAGAAGGCGACAGGGCCCGTTGACCTATCGTGGAGCCTGCAACCTACCGATCTCGGCGCTGGGCGCTGCCGGCCGGGAAGATCAATCCTGGCGTCGGCGCGGCGAGGGGGATGCCGGCCCTCCGGGTTGAGGGCGAGCCGCCCGCAGCTTCGCGGTCGCCGCGGGGGCGCTGCCCGCCTTCGCGGCGTTGAGTGCGGACGTGATGGGGTTAGGGTTCCCAGCATCGAATCTGGCCCTAGCCGGGAGCGTGTAGAGCTGGGTGGTTCCGGTGGCGTCTACCCACGGCCAGGGATCGTTGCCAAAGAACGCGGGCTTGCTCGTCAGATAAAGGGAGTTCGGGATCGATTGTGGCGGGTTGTCCCAATGAACCGCGTTCGTGAAATAGTCGAAGTTGCCGTCACGGATGGTGGTCGAGAGCACCTTCGGATCGGGCGGAGCAGTCCAGTCGTCGGGGTTGTACCCCAGTCGCCACATAGGAGTCGGATCGTCGGCCCATGGCAATTTGGTGTTTTCGTAGGTGAAGGAGGAATACGGCGAAGGGCTTTGCCCCGCCGTACCGAGCACGTTCCCGATAAAGGTGTACCACCAGTGACCCTCGGCAAGACCGATGGCTCGCCGGTTCCCCAGGTCGCTGAAGAGCAGGGGGGCCAGGGAGCGACGCTTGCCGGTGAGGTGATTGCGCAAGACCGTGATGTAGATGCCATTGCCCCAGGTGTTGTCCCCGTCGAAGTTGAACGATTCGTTGCCCTCGAACAGTTCGTAGTGCGGCGTGGTCAGGTGGGAGGCGTTAAGGCCAACCTCCACGTAGGTCGGGGCGGTGCTGATCCAGCCATCCTCCATGTAGTTGTAGCCGATCACGTTTCCGCCACCCGAAGCCCGCATCACCATGACCTTGTTCATGTTCCAGACGATGTTGTTCTCAACTAGATTGTCAGCCGAGTAGAACGAGAACGAGATCCCGTAGCCCCCACCCCCCGGATTCGGGTCCTGCGTGCTGTGGAGATAGGAGTCGCGGAGAACACATCGGAACGACGCGTCCAGGGCAACGCTCGAGCCGTTCTGGAAGTCCGATTCAATGTTCTTGATCCAACTGTAGGCAGCGTTCGCGAACCCTATGTTGCCCTGGCCTTGGCTGCCACCCGACAGGTAGAGATCCTCGACGCCCGCGTCTCTGACCGAGGGCATGACCGGACCGTTGGCGAAGTTGGAGAAGCGGGACAGCTGGGCGGTGAAAGCGGTCCTGAAGCTCATGTGAAAGGGCGTCGTGAACGACACCGTGTTGCCGCTGGTGGAGGCTACTTCCAGGACCTGGCCCGTGGGGCGATCCGGACGCGTGAACCACGTACGCGAGACGTCGCCCGGCGGAGATCTCTTGGGGTTCCACTCGCTTGTGGTGGGATCGGTCAGCTGATCCACGACGACGATCTCTCCGACAGCCAGACCCGGATTGCTGCCCAGGGTCACCGTGCTGGCCCCCTTCGCCGCATCGGTGGCTAGGTTGACCGAGCTTGTGAAGCCAAAAAATGGAGTCCCGATGGTGATGAGGTTGGAGTTGGTTCCCACTGGCATCTTGAGCTTCGTCTGGGCCGGGCCCTGCCCCCGGAGAACGACGCCCTTCGCGATCTGCAATCGGCCCGTGATCTTGAATTCGCCGGCCGAAAGGCCGACGACCTGCCCGACCGGACATCCGTCGAGCGCGGCTTGCACGCCGGCGGTCGCGTCCGCCGAGCCGTTCCCGTAGGCGGCGGCATCGATGCTGGCACAGACAATCGTCCGAGCGGGGACCCCACCCGGGATGCCAGGGTTCCACGCGGTACGGCGCTCGGCGGGGATGATATCGCCGGTGGGCGGTCTGCTGGACACCCGGGTTGGGGGCGTGCTCGCCGGCGTTTCGCTGCTCTTGCAGCCCCCGTTTGAGAGAAGCGGGCCAACCAGGATGCCCCATAACACTGCCCGCGAGCAGGTTCTCCAGAGGTGGTCCCTTAGCAATTTGCCACCCATGGGGGCGCCGGCGTCCCTTCCCGGCCTTAGGTCATCCCACACCATTGTGTCGCGGGAGCACGCTGGCCCTCGCACACCCACTCGGAGCCACGGGTCTCGGCAAGTCACCGGGGTTGCCTACCCCCCTGGATTTCCCGAGCCGGCAGCCGGCCGACGTGTTGGTGTGTCCGGCCTGCGAGTCGGCCCAGCACCATGCGGACAAACACGGGCAGGACGGGAGCCGCTTCCAGCAGGTATCTGCGCCACAGCCGCCGCGGTTCCTGTGCGAGCCGATGGAGCCACTCCAGCCCGCTGCGGGACATCCATCCGGGGGCCCGTTTCACCTCCCCCACGTAGAACGATAGGGCAGAGCCGGCCCCGATGCCCACGGCGGGACCATACTCCCCCTCGAACCGGGACAACATGACTTGCTTGGACGGGGGCAGGCACACGACGATCAACCTCGCCCCCGTGTCCCGCGCCCGGCGCAGCACCTCGAGGGCGTGATCCGCGCCGAGATTCAGGTCAAATGTCGACGAATCGTAGCCGGTCACGCGCATGGTTGGATAGTTCGCGCTCAGCTTCTTCATCGCCGCCTCACACGCCGCCGGTGTGGCCCCCAGGAAAAAGACGGGCAGGCCGTCGCGCGCGCACCTGGCCATGAGAGGCTCGAAAAGGTCGCTGCCGCTCACTTTGTGACGCAAGGGCAGACCCAGAAGCCTTGAGATCAGTACGAGCGGCATCCCGTCGGCCAGCGAGAGGAAGCAGCGGCGGTAGGCCTCGGCAAACTCGGGGTCGCGGAGCGAGATCGCGAGGTGGTCGACGTTGGGCGTGAGAACGAAGCCTCCTTCACCGCTGGCCGCTCTCTCCGCTATGATATCCACTGCCTCGCCGATGGAAACGGCGTGGGCGTGTATGGGCCCGAAGTCCACGACGGCAAGATCTCGCTTCCCGAAGGCCGTCGTCGGCTCTTTGATTGTCTTCATCGGCGGCTACACCTCCACCTCGTGGAACCGGGCAACGCGATGAGCACCCGAAGGTACTGCCTGATCACACCCTGCCGCGACGAGGCGCAGTATGCGCGCCGCACCTTGGAGGCGGTCGCGCGCCAGTCCGAGCCACCCGCCCTGTGGGTCATCGTGGACGACGGCTCCAAGGACGAGACGCCAAAGATCCTCGAGGAATACGCGGCGCGGTTCCCGCACGCGCGCATCGTTCGCCGAGCCGACCGCGGCATCCGCAAGGTGGGTGGAGGCGTGATCGATGCCTTCTACGCGGGCTACGAGACCATCGATCCGCTTGCCTACGACTACATCTGCAAGCTCGACCTGGACCTCGACTTGCCGCCCCGATACTTCGCCATCCTTATGGACCGCATGGAGGCTGAGCCGCGCGTCGGCACGTGTTCGGGGAAACCATACTTCGTCCCGCCCGGCCTGTCCCCGGCCGCAGTACAGTTCCCCATCAGCGACGCCTCGGGGCTGATCTCGGAGAAGATCGGCGACGAGAACTCGGTCGGCATGACCAAGTTCTATCGCACGGCGTGCTTCCGACAGATCGGCGGCTTCGTGCGGGAGGTCATGTGGGACGGCATCGACGGCCACCGCTGCCGGCAACTTGGCTGGATCGCGGTCTCTTGGGACGACCCCCCGCTGCGCTTCGCCCACCTGCGCCCGATGGGGACAAGCCACAAGAGTTGGTGGACAGGCCGGAAACGGCACGGAGGCGGCCAGTATTTCATGGGCACGTCGCCTGTGTACATGCTCGGGAGCGCGGCGTACCGAATGACCCGGCCGCCGTTCGTCGTGGGTGGCCTCGGCATGGCGGTCGGGTACTTCAGCAGCCTCCTGCGCCGGGACCCGCGCTACGGCGACGAGCAGTTCCGGAGCTTCTTGCGCGGCTATCAATGGGCATGCCTGCTCAAGGGCAAGCGGCGGGCAACGGCGGAGCTCAACTTGCGTCAGGCGAGCCGCTGGAACCCGAAAGAGTAGAACGCATTCCATGGGCCAAGATGGCACTCTGACCCGCCGCCCGTCAACCACGGCCAAGCACCCAGCGAACTAGGGAGTCACGAAGGCCGCGGCCAGGGCTACGTATGGGCCCTGATAGCCGATTGAGTTCTCGGTGATCTCCCAGGTGCGGGCGGTCCAGACCGCCTGCTCGTTCCAGTCGCGGTAGAAACGGTTCGGGTAGGTGCCACCCCCGGGCGGGGTCGCGTCTCCCGCGTAGTCCATGTTGGGGCCCCCGGGCACAAAGCCCGGCGCGGGGCCAAGCGCGGAGGTCTTGTCATCGCGGATGCCGTGGTTGTCGAGCCCGCGGAAGTAGGGATAGTGCGGCTCCACCACGGAAGCGGGCTTGCCCACGTAGTTGGACCGAGAATAGGGGCTCTGGGACTGGCCGAACCAGTTGTGGAAGAACTGCCAGGACGAGTGCTCACCCCCCTCAGAGCTCATGTTGGTCAAATAGACCATGCTCAGCGGGTTCTGGCCGTGAAAGAAGTGCAGGAGGTCCAGAGCGTGGCCGCGGCACTCCCCGGCCGTGTGGGATCCGGTCAGACCCAGCCGTGCCGCTTGGAGCAGGAAGACGCCCTGCCCGGCCCGTATCTCGTTGGAGCCCCAGTGGTAAGACGAGGTCGGCATGCCGTTCCGGTAGAGATCGTCGGCGGAGAAGATCTGGTCCACTTGCCTAGCGAGGTCCGCTCCCATCGCCGAAACAACCGCCGGTGTCGCCCCGCGCGTCTGCACGTAGGTGATGGCGGCGTGGGAGTCGTAGCGTGTCACCCCCAACACCGCACCCAACCAGTGGGCGGGGTGGTAGCCGTCCACGTAGTTGCGCGCGGACGCGATCGTGGGATCCAGGCGGAAGACCTCCGCCGCCGCCCACACTTTCTCGTCGCTGTTCCCCTGGCCCTGGAGCCAGCCCCAGGTCAAGAGGGCCGCCCGCCTCAGCGTCGACCCGTACGCAACCTGCCCGGCGGCCGTGAACACGCGGGAGGCGAAGGCGCAGCTGCCCGCAAAGACGGCGCCCGACTCCAGAGTTGGGTCGCGGTAGTAACGCGGAGTCGTGTCCACACTTGGGGGGGAGGCGCCATTGGCGGCACCGTCCGCGTGGACGCTGGAGAGGACGGAGCCGTCGGGGAGCTGCATTTTCAAGAAGAAGTCCAGCTCCCACTTCACCTCGTCGAGCAGGTCGGGCAGCCCATTTCCCGATTCCGGGATGTTGAGGTCGCCGTCCGGGAACACACTGGGGCCGTCCTCCCGCGCGCGGAGCATGAAGAGGATCGCGTTGGAGGCCGAGTAAGTGAGGTATTTGTTGTAGTCTCCAGCGTCGTGCCAGCCTCCCGTGAGATCGCGCAGGCCGCGGTCCACTTGGCCCTTGGCGGGACCCGTGGAGACGTCGGCTCGGTGGCAGGCCCTCCCGTCCGCCCAAGGCCCCGCGTAAATGGGGGGCTTGGCGGTGCCGCAGCGCTGCCGGTAGAAGGTCTTGAGAGCTGTCCGCATGACGTTCTTGTATACGTTGGGTGCGATCACGAAGTCGTAGGACCGAGCGTTCAGCGATGCACTGAAGAGGTGGTAGCTTCCTCCCGCATGGAGCGGACTGAAGTCCACCCACCAGACCTGATCACCGGAAGCGGCGTCCGTGCCCCGGCTGCTGATAGACCCGCCGTCGGTCGGCACGGCGAGGGCGACCGTGCCCTCCGATGTCCGCACCTGAACAATAGAACCCGGGTCGGCGGAGAAGACTGCCACCTTCGTGTCATCCGGGCGGTACCCAAAGTTGTCGAGCTTGACGGACAGAGTGATCTGGTCGGCCCCGCCCTGATCGAGAGCGTCCGGCCGCTTCTGCCGGCAAGCCCCCGTACCCTCCACCATGACCAGGCATACGGAGAGGTACGGGAGGATTCTTCCTCCACATCCTCGTCTTCGCGACGCCGCCTTAGTGACCTTGACGATGCTGAGGGCGGAGGCTATCGTGCCCGTGAAGCCGGATCGGCGAGCGGAGGCGCGATGCCGTGAGCTTTTTCGGGAGTCGCCGCACTCCACATTCTCCATACCGCGCGCGTTCGCACGACCAGCTCGGAAAGCCCCACACCCCGCCTGGGGGTTCTTGGCTCCCAGCCTCACCGCCAGCCCGCGGGGGCCTCCTCCATGGACCAACGGACCGGGTCGGCGAGTGAGGAGGCTCGACCAGGTTGCTCCCGTGGATTCGTCATCCCGCTTGTTGCGGACAGCTCAAGCCACCCGCTTAGCTCCCGCGATATGAGCCGAAGGGGGCGGCGCTGGCGGAGGTGGACCCTTTTCCTGCTGATCCAGGCCGCAGCGACCCTGCTCCTATGCGAGCTTGCCGTGCGCCTGATCACCACGACCAACCCCGACAATGGCATGGCCATGATTGGGCGGTACCCCCTCCTGCCTTATCGGCCGGCGCCTGAAGCCGTCCGCGCCTGGCTCCAGCGCCCACCCGGCGGCTACGTGGTCGCGGACTCCGAACTGGGTTGGACGGTGGCACCGGGTGGCCGCACGCCCGACGGCCTCTACCAGGCGAACGCGGAGGGCGCCCGCGCACCCGCCGACCGAAGCTACGGCGAGCGCTCACTTCCGGGCCGGCTGCGCCTGGTCACAGTCGGCGACTCGTTCACCCACGGAGACGGTGTCGGTCTCGAGGACACCTGGCAGCGGGAGCTGGAGCGACGCCGGGCTGATCTCGAGGTGGTCAACCTGGGCGTCCCGGGCTACGGCACCGACCAAGCCTACCTGCGCTGGCGTCGCGACGGGGCGCGCCTGAATCCCCATTTTGCACTGCTCGGCATTTGGCCGGAGGACATCTGCCGAAACCTCAACGTCGTGCGCTTCTTCCTGCAGCCCGCCGGCGGTTTTGGCTTTCTCTCTAAGCCGCGGTTCATCCGGGCCGATGATCGACTCCAGACCCTGAACCTGCCCGTTCTGGAGGGCGAGCCGCTTGTGCGCGCCTTGATCGATCCTCTGAATTCGCCCCTGCTGCGTCACGACTATTGGGCGATTCCGAACGACCTTGAGCTGCACTCATGGCAGCATCTCCGCGTAGCGCGCGCTTTCGCCACGGTAGCCAATCTCTACCGTCGCCGCGAGCTGCGTCAGCGCCTCTATGCGGGGACGGACCCTGCCGGTATCGAGGTCACGGTGGCGATCGCCGAGGCTTTCGCCCGCGACGTACGGCGCAAGGGAGCGGTGCCCGTGGTCGTCTTGATCCCGATGCTCGACCTCCTCCAACGCTATGCCGAAGAGAATTCTCTGCCCCTCGCGCAAGCGCTGCGTGCGCGGAAGCTTGACGTGATCGATCTCGGCCCACCTATGGCGCGGCTCGTGCACGAGCGGGGACCGTCGTCATGCTTCGCGGCCGATTCGCATCTCTCCCCGGAGGGCAACCGGTGGCTGGCGGGCTGGCTGCTGGACCGCCTCGCGCCGTGGCTCGACGCCGCGCGCGGTCAGCCCGGCGGCTGAGCTTCGGTTGCCGGGCGGGCGGCGTGGCTTTGGCGCGGGCGCTCGCGCGAGAGCACCTCCCGACCACGTCGCGACATGGACCTGTCGGTGACGGTTGGCTAGAACAGGGTGTATATGAACGGAGCCACCGCCGAGCCCTGGGTGAACACCACCAGCAGGCCTAGCAGCGCCAGCATCACCACAATGGGTCCGAGCCACCACTTCTTGCGCACGTGCATGAAGGCCCACAGCTCGCCCAGGATGCCGAACTTCTCGCGCGATTCCTCGAAGGCCATGAGATCTCCTAGTCGAGCTCGTAGAGAGAACGACCCCCCATATTCATGCGCATGAAGCAGACCTAAGCGTCTTGGGGCGTGCAGCTTACCTGAAGACGCACGCCTCCGGCCGACGCCATACCCAACTCCCCGAGGGCACGCAGGGCCCGATAGGGCGGCAACACCAGAACCCCATTTTGCGTCAACGGCGCGGCAAGGGCCCGGGAGCCGACACCGGCCACCCTCGGCCAGCCCCGCTGCTGCAGAAAGGGTTCGAGACTGGCGGGCGTGCAGTAGACAACACCCGCTACACCGCCCACTTCAGGGACAATCGGGTCGAGGGCGCGGTCGGCCTGTGCGGGCGACACGCCGTTGAGCACGAGCACCACCGTCCCCTCGCGGCTCGCCAGGTATGCAGCCCGTATCAGCCCCGCCGGAACGCCACCCCTCGGATCCGCGCTGACCTCGATGACCGCGGCTGGTCTGGATACTTCCATGGGCGTTCCCTACGGTCTAAGGCTGCGTTCGCGGGCGGCGCGGCCCGCGTGACCAACCATCAGGGAAACCATTACGCGCGAACGACATGCACACGGTGAACGCAAGGGTCGTGCCGGCCTCCACTGGCATCCCCGCTGGCCTCCGTGAAGCCGGTTTGCCGCACGCCAGGGCGTATTGCGATCTTCGGGCGCGCAAGGCGCATCGGGCCAATGGTATCGAGATGCCACTTTATGACCTCCCGTGCCCAACCCCGACCGGCATTCCGTGACGTCCGTCCAGCGATTGCACGGCAGAATGGGCGCGCGGGCCAGCCGCTATTCCGCGATGGCACGACCAGAGGGTCTCCAGGACGCCCGAGGCGAGCTCCCGACACCCATCGTCCCTTCCAGAGCCGTCCGCGGAGAGCCGTCAGCCGGCGCGAGCGATGGCGGGCTTCCCAGGCGGGGGCCAGAAACGCTTCAGCTGCAGGAAATACTTCTCAAAGAACTCATAGCTCAGCCAGGCGACCGCCATTGAGAGCACCATTCCGCTGCCGGACTGGAGGATCACCGCAAGAGTGTGCGAGCCGACGACGCGGGCCAAGGCGAACTCGGTGCCATGCTTGAGGAAGTAGTAGGACAGGAAATGATGGTAGACATACAGCCCGTAGCTGTACTTGCCGAGCATGGTCATCGCACCGCTGTGAAAGAAACGGGCCACCAAGGACGTGGCCGGCGCGAACAGGGCGTGCAGGAGTAGGGCCACGAACACCACTCGGAACAGTCCTTCGCGCACGGACCGCATCAAGGTCAGGCCGACGTCGGTAAAGCGATGGAGCCCGAACTGGAAGGCGAGCGCCGCCCCCCCCAACAGCGCGATCGGCAGGATGGTGCGCTTGACGGCAAGCTCTCCTCTCGGCTGTCGCAGCCACACCGCGAAGAACCCACCCAGGCACAGGGCGTCCAGCTGGAAGGGCGTGAGCACGGTGGTCGCAACCGTACTCGCCCCCGAGAGCGACGCCGCCACACGGGCGGCGAACGATACCGCGGCAAGGCCGAGGGCCGTGCGCATGAGAACCCGAGGCCGGGCGCCCAACAGCCAGACCACCAGCGGCCAGACGAAGTAGAAGTGCTCCTCCACGGCCAGCGACCAGAAATGCTCGATGTACGACAATACCCAGCCGCCCTGGATCGAAAGGTAGACGTTGATCCCGTAGAGCCACGCCCATGCCTGGTGCTCCCGCAGCCCCGCAATCTCGGAACCGCGAAGGGCCGGTATGAGCGAGACGCCGAAGAACACGACGGCCAGAACGCCGTAGTACAGCGGAAAAATCCGGAGCACCCTGCGCATGTAGAAGGTGCGGAAGTACCCTGGCTCAGCGCGCGAGTCGTAGAGGATCCCGGTGATCAGGAAGCCGGAGAGGACGAAGAAGAGGTCGACCCCCAGAAAGCCATAGCCCAGAGCCCAGTTGACGGCCGCCTCGAAGCGGTTGGTGGCCGTCGTCTGGGCCACAAAGTGGTACAGCAACACAAGAAGGATGGCCAGCCCGCGCACGCCGTCGAGAGCGGGAAGGTGACCGGCAAACCCAGACCGGGGCGTGGCCCGCCGCGAAGAGCCGGCCACGGCGGGAGAGCCGACCTCTCCGACCTGTTCGCGCGCTTCCTGCGTCACCACCGGTGCAAAGCCGACCGTAGCCATCATGCTCTTAGGCCACCCGCGGCCGGAGCCTCCGCAGGCGGTGTGCCGTGCCCCCGAAGGCCCAACCTCTCCCGGGCGGGTCCCATTGCTTCCACCAGCACCTGCGCGCACGCGTTCATGTCGATGGCATTCCTGTTCTGGGCGTAGGCGTCCTCGGCGATTTCCCTCAGTCGGAGGGGGTTTTCGTCGAAGAGGCGACGCACCTTGGAGAGGACCGCGGCCAAGCCGCCCTTTTCGAACAGAAAGCCGGACTTGGCGTCCTGGAAGGCGAGCCCACGCGCTCCGAAGGGCGTACTCACGATCGGCAGCCGCATGGCGATGAACTCACACATCTTCACGTTCGTCCCGGCGCCGCTCGATATCGGGTTGAGGGCGGCGTCGGCGGCCGCGAAATATGGCTCCACCCGGTCAATTCTGCCCGTTGCCGTGAACCCCTCGAGATGAACAGGCTCCGCGGTCACGCCTCCCACGACGAGGATGTGGATCCTCTGTTCTACCAGCAGGCGCGCCTGGCTCTTCGCGAACTCGAGGAGGTACTCGAAGGCCTCGCGGTTCGGACCCCACTTGCTGGCCGTGAACAAGAGCAGCATGACGTCATCGGCGATCCCCAACGCCCGCCGAGCCTCCGCTCGGTGGGCTTCGATCCCACAAAAGCGCCCTAAGTCGACGCCGTTGGGCACCACGACCGCCTGCCGGACACCGGCATTCGCCTCGAAAAACCGAGCGTCCTCCGCACAGCAGGCCACCAAGATGTCGCAAGCCTTGGCCGCCTGAATCTCCAGCTCGCGAACCACCGCTCGGGTCAGAGGATTCCGCCACAAGTGGTGCTCGATATTGTGCGTGCTGAGTACGCGAAGCTTTCCCTGCGCGGCGGGTGCCGCGAAGATCGGATAGAGGTATGGGAAGTCGGCCACGATGGCGTCGCACCAGGCCAGCTCTTGGCGCAAGGCGGCCGAGAGTAGGGCCTCTCCGGGTGAGCCGACCGCGACGCCGAGATGCGCGCTGATCCAAACCGGGGGCAGCCCCAGGACGTAACCGGCGAGCCAATTCGCCGCGGAGGCGACTCCGCGGTCGACCCGCTCCTCGGTCCCACCGGGCCACACTTGCATCGACGACGGACGGCGGGCCAGATAGTCCGCCTTTCGTCCCGTCAGCGAGTGCACGCGCACGTCGAAACCGTGGTGCTGGAGGGCGTTGACCAAGGCAGCGCTCCGTAGCGTTCCGCCCGACATGGTCGGGTAGATCTGCAACCCGGACAGGAAGAGCACCTTGGGGCTGGCCCCAGCTGGATCGATCGGCATCATGCGGGAAGAGACAGGTCGTGGGTCTGGCACCACGACAGGAGTACGTAGAGAGCCCAAATACGCGACCAGTACAGGCCTGACCGGCCACCGGCGAAGGAGCGCCAGAGGGTCTGCACCGCTTCCCCGCGCAAGCCGACGCGCCGGGCCAAGCCATCGTCGGCGAACACCGTCTCCATCTGCGGCCGCAATCGCTGGCGTGCCCAGGTGTCGATGGGCAGGACGAAGCCCGACTTTGGTCGATCGAAGATCGCGGGATCGAGCTTGCCCAGCGCCACCTCACGCAGGAGTTGCTTCTTGCGGGGGGGTGAAAACCGGCGGATCGGGTCGACGCGGGCCACGGTCTCGGCGAGGATGTGGTCGAGCAGGGGCACCCGCACCTCGAGGGCAACGGCCATGCTGGCGGCATCGGTATCGCGCAGCAGGCGCTCGCCGACGAAGCTGGAGATCTCCAGCAACGAGATCGAGTGCAGCACGTCGCTTCCCCCAATCCGCTGCCGCCAGGCCGCGGCTACTTCTGGGGGCAAGCCGTGCTGCAGCTGCCCCTGAGCCCGGCGGACCGCGCTGCCCGCCAGGATGCCCTGGGTCTCCCGCGTGAAGAGGGCGTAAGAGACCTGGTAGAGGCCGAGCGCCTCGCGCGCCGCGCGCGCCACATCGGCGACCTTGCCCCAGCGCGTTTGGGGGGGCGCCACCTTGAGGAGGTTCCAGGACATCTCGTTCACGAAACGGGCGCCCAGGGTGACGGTGCTGTCCACGGTGCGCCTGACGATCCCTGCATCGTCGGCGCCCGGCAGCCAGGCGCCCGCCCGCAGCCCCTTGGGAATGTCCACGAAGCTCGCGTAACCGCCGAACATCTCGTCGCCACCGGTACCGGCCAGGGCGACCGTCATCCCCGCGCCGCGGGCAGCGCGGCTGACGAAGTAGGTGTTGATGCCATCAAAAGTGGGCTGGTCTATAGCATTGAAGGCGTCGGGGAGTTGTTCTTGGAAGCTTTGTTCGGTGAGGGTGATGCTGGTGTGCCGGCTGCGGATGCCCTCGGCCACCAGCTGGGCATAGTGCGTCTCGTCATAGGCGGCCGCCTCGAAGCCGATGGTGAAGGTATGCACGGAGTCTGGAACGACCTCGCTGGCCAGAGCAGCCACTGCGCTCGAATCGATGCCGCCGGAGAGGAAGACGCCCAGGGGCACGTCCGCCACGAGCTGCATCTTGACGGTGTTCATAAGTTCTTCGCGCAGTTCGGCCACCGTCGTCTTGCCATCCGCCGACGAGGGCATGTCCCAGTATCGGCGGGCCTTGCGCGAGTTCTGGCGGTGGGTGAGGTCGCCAGCCTCGATGGTCAGGATGGTGGCGGCGGGGAGGAGGTGCACGCCCTCCACAATGGTGTCCGGGCCCACCACGAAGCCGTGCCAGAGGTACGAGGCCACGGCGGCGGGTTCGAGGCGGCGAGGTATGGCGCCGCAGGCAAGGAGGGCCCGCACCTCGGACGCGAACAGGGTGACTTCCTCGCCGGTATCGGGGTCGCGAAAGATGGTCCAGTAGAGAGGCTTAATGCCCAGAGGGTCGCGCACGAGGTGGACGGCGCGGGCGCGCGGGTCCCATAGAGCGAGAGCGAAGATCCCACGGAAGCGCTTTACGGCGTCGATGCCCCAACGCTTATGGGCCTTTAGGATCACCTCCGTGTCGCACGACGAGCGAAAGATCTCGCCCCCTGCCTCAAGCTCGCGCCGGATCTCGGCGAAGTTGTAGACCTCGCCGTTAAAGGTGATCGCACACCCGGAGTCGTCGTCGACCATGGGCTGGGCGCCAGCCTCGCTCAGGTCCAGGATGGCCAGGCGTCGGTGTGCGAAGACGATCTCCCGATCCCTCGACTCCCACAGACCGGAACCGTCCGGCCCGCGATGCCGCTGTGCCTCGCTGATCCTCTCGACGAAGCCGACGATCTTCTCGCTGCGCGGCCGCGCCGCCGCCTCGCGACCGTCGAGAATCCTCCGTATTGCCCCGGCAACGCCACACATGGCTCGCTCCCCTGGTTAGACGGCTATTGCCACTCCGGGCGTGGCCCTCTGGCCCTGGCCACTATCGACTCAAGCCCGAAGTTGCCGAGGCGAATGCCCCCTGGCGATCGGCCGCTCCGGGTGCTCCGTCCACCGCTGGCAGGGCTGCTTCTGACATCGCCTCCGCCGCCCGCATCCCGCCCCTTCTTCCGACCTCCGGTGAGGCCCCGCTCCAGACCGAGACCTTGGCTCCTACCGCGACGGCAACACCCAGGATCAGATTGCAGGTGAGGGCCTGAAAGCCAATGTCCCCGTAGCACTGGGCACCGTAGGCGGCCAGGATGCAGAGAGCGGCCATGGCCGCGGCGCGATCGACGGCGCGCGTCGACCCCCGATAGCCGCGCATGGCAAGAAAGGCAGCCACCGGCACTACGAGCCAGATGCCGAAGATCCCGACCAGCCCCCCGAAGACGGCCACGCCGAGGAGCGAGTTATGGGGGAGGTACCGATACTGCCACCACTCCTCAAAGTTGGAGTAGACGCTCGTGACCTTGGCATAGGGTATGCCCCAGCCGGTCCCCAGTAGCGGGTTCCCGCCCGTCGAGAGCGTGTAGAGAAGGTTCCGGGTCTCTTCCTCCCGGCCCAGAGACGAGTTGTCATCGTAGCTACCGGCCGTGGAGAGCGCCCGCAGCGGCGCAAACAGCACCCCCGTCCGGCCCCAGCCGCCGATAACGTAAGCGAGAAGGATGGGCCCCGTGACCAGCAAGACAACGTTCACCCGCCGCTGGGTTCTTCCCCGCGGAAGCACCAAATACACGAGTGCGAGGACAAGGACCAACTCGATCCAGGCGAGGCGGCGGTTGTTCAAAGTGATGGCGTACAACAAATGGGCTGACACGAGGGCCGCGGTTAGCCAAGATCCCAGGCTCCCACGAGCGAGCGCCCAGCTCAGTGCGATGAGCACTCCGGCGACGAAGAGGAGCGTATCGTCGTGAGTCGTCATGTAGGGCGGGGGCGGCTCGATCTTGCCGTGCACGACCGCCCAGTAGAAGTACATCGCGAGCGTGCCGCGAACGAGCGCGGCCAGCAGGACGGTAAAGCCAAGCGCCTTCAGGTCGCGGGAACTGCGTACGACCGAAATGAGCAGAAGGCTGACGAGCAAACCAACGAGGAATCTCCACAGTTGGTAGTAGGCGTTGTAGGGGCTACCGCCACGTATCCAACCCCATAGGAAGGTGATGGCAATGCTGACGAAGCTGGTCAGAATGGCCGCATCCATGGGCCAGGCGCGCTTGCGAAAGGCACCGGGCAATAGCAAGCACAGGGGCACGAGCGCGAGGAGCAGGACCTGCCACGGGACGAGGTCGATGATGGGGAGGGACTCGAAGAGCCAGCCGAAGATCTGGAAGGGGCTCCGCCAGTAACCGTAGTACAGCACCTTCTCCCGCGTCGACTCCGCAGTCCAAGCTACGAATAGAAGCGCGCACAACACCCGGCAGAGCACCCAGTCCGCCTAGCTGTCAGCCGGAAAGGGGCCGGTAGGGGTGACTTGGGTTGTCGTGATGTACCGAACTGCCTTCAGGCCGTCCCTCCTGTGAGCGCTCATCGTCCATTCGTCAGGTAGCGGTGCCATCGACAGTTGCAAAGAGGAGGCTCCAAGAACTCATCCCCTACCACGCCCAGTCAACCCATCGGACGCGGAGATAGAAAAGCATCAGCACGTAGAGCACGTCATAGGTGAGCATCAAGGCAAGCAATATGGACAGACCACGCCGCTCGCTGCGGCTCTTCGCCGTTTGCATGCCCAGCAGAACGGGCACCATCACGATCGAGATTAGGAGCAGTTTGAACATGCGTTGGTGAGCCGCAGCTTCTACTCGCGATGTTGCTCGCCCATCACCTTGGCGAAGACGGCTCTCGCCTTAGGCGCAGCGCCGGGGCATCGCGTCCATCCTCCGCCGCCGGTGATCGTCGAGCCAAGCGGCTCCTGTAAACGCCGCCTCGTCTCCAACCCCCATGCCTTTTCGTCCGAAGACGCTCGCGACGCGCATCCTCCGGCAACTTGGCCGAGGGCCGGGCGGAACCTGGCTTTCCTTCCTGCCAGCGGCCTGCCGAGGCGAGCGGCTGGGGCGCATGAGGGCGTCATTCGCAGTATCTCCCTGTGTCTAAATGATTTACTGAGCAAGAAACTAAGGCGAAAAACCGCGTGATCTAAGGCATATCCCCAATATCCCCGGTGCGGTCATAACGGCTACTTTGTCGGCGGAAAAAGAGCCCCTTCTCAAGAGAAGGACGAGCCCCCGGGCGCAAGCGGGTTGGCTCCTCAAGGCAGACGGCGGCTCCTGGATGAAGGAGAACCGATGCCTTTGGGATCCCCCTCGACCCGATGGTGCCAACGTGCGCTCGTCCTTGGCGTCGGTCTTGCGATCGCTTCGCCGGCCACGGCCGCCATCCTCCCCCCCGATCGGCTCACCACCTGGAACCCCGGCGTGCCCGGCGGTGTCCCCGCCCGGACGACCGTCTGCGCCACCGTG
>DATMML010000121.1 GCA_035570235.1 Vicinamibacteria bacterium
CCAACCCCCCGCCCGCGGGAGCTCTTGCGGAGCTACCTCGACCTGCTGGCCTGGGGCGAGCAGGCGGCTCTCCTCAGCCCCGGTCAGGCCCGGCGGCTGCGCGCCCGGGCTGGGCGGCGCGGGGGGGAGGCGGAGGCGGCCCGGCGGCGCGCCCTTCTCCTGCGGGAGGCGCTCTACTCCGTCTTCTCCGCGGTGGCGGCGGGGCGGGCCATCCCCCCCCGCGCCCTCCTCGTCCTGAACGCCGCCCTTCCTTCTGCGCTGGCCCGGCTGCGGATTGTGGGCACGAGGGGCGCTCTCGACTGGGGCTTCTCAGCGGATGCGGATTTCGATCGGGTGCTGTGGCCCGTCATCCAGTCGGCGGGGGAGCTCCTCACCTCCCCCGCCCGGGAGCGGCTGCGGGAGTGCGCCGCCCCCAACTGCGCCTGGCTCTTCCTGGACGCGAGCCGGAACCGCTCTCGACGCTGGTGCGACATGAGCGTCTGCGGGAACCGGGCCAAGGCCCGCCGGCATTACCGGCGGGAGAGGGCCCGCCGGAGAAAGGCCGCGCCCTGAGTCACGGCCACCGCTCCCCCCGCTTCGAAGCCTCGTACACGGCGCGGGAGCCGGGGTGGTCGTCCAGGGCCGCGGGGTCGAGGCGGAGCGCCTCCTCGAAGGTGGCCACCGCTTCGGCATGGCGACCCAGCGCGTTCAGAGCCGCGCCCAGGGCGAGGCGGGGCTGGGGCTCGGCGGGCGCGAGCCGCACGGCCTCCTGCAAGGGAAAGAGGCCCTCCTCCGGCTTGCCGAGGGCGAAGAGGAGGGTCGAGCCGAGGCGCCAGTTGGCCTCGGGGTCGTTGGGGTCGGCGCGGACCGCTTCCCGGTAGACCGCGGCCAGCTCCTCCCAGCGCTCGAGCGAGGCCAGGCGCAGGGCCAGGAGTTGGCGCAGCGCGGCCGCCCGCTCCCGCCCCAGGCCAAGCGCGATCGCGCTGCGGCAGGCCGCAAGCCCTTCCTCGCCGCCGCGCTCCTCGCAGAGGCGCGCCTGCTCGCCCGCGGTGGGCTCCTCGGCGCGAGCCCCCGGGGCCGCGACGGCGAGGAGCGTGAGCACGCCCCCGGCGAGGGTGGCTCGGAACATGGAGGCAGAAGGACTCGATCCCATGGGTCGTCCAGTCTACTAGGCCGCCCGCCGGGCGCAAGTCTGCCCCGCCGACCTTAGAAGGCCTCCTTGTTCACGATGTAGGGCATCTTCTTGGGGTCCCCGTCATAGCGCTTCTCGAGGACGTCGATCACCGCCTGCACCGTCCGCCCCGCCATGCCCACATTGGGATCCGGGGACAAGCGCGTGGCCCGGCCCGCGGACGCGAAATGGGGGAACAGGCGCAGTTTGAGCTTGAGCCGATCGTCGCGTAGCGGGCTGTCCGCAGGCAGGGGCTCTGTCTCGAACACGTCCAGGGCCGCCCCCGCGATCCAGCCCTCGTGGAGCGCTCTGGCCAGGGCCTTCTCCTCCACGATCGGTCCCCGCGAGGTATTGATCAGGTAGGCGGTGGGCTTCATGAGGCGCAGCCGGCGTTCGTCCATAAGGTGATAGGTGGGCTCCGGTGCCTCCCCCGGGCGCGTCAAGGGCACGTGGAGGGAGACGAAGTCCGCGCGCCCCAGCGCCTGCTCGAAGGAGACGTAGTCGATCACCTGCAGGCGCGGGCAGAGGCCCTCCCGGTGGCGGACCTCCATGACCCTCCGGATCCCGGCCACGAACTTCTGGTCCTGGTAGACGGGGTCGTAGCACAGCAGGTCCATGTCGAGACCCACCGCTTTCTTGGCCAGGCTCTTGCCGATGCGGCCGGTGCCGATGACGGCCAGGGTCTTCCCCGTCACTTCGTCCCCGAGCCAAGGCTGGTGGGGGTGCCAGGTGGACCACTCCTGGTTTCGTACCATCTGCTCCGCGGGCCAGGTCTTGCGGGCCACACAGCCCATGATGAAGAAGGCAAACTCGGCCGTGCACTCCGTGAGCACGTCCGCGGTGTGGCTAAAGGGGATCTTGTGCCGATTGGCGGCGGCGCGGTCGATGTTGTCGAAGCCCACCGCGAGCTGGGCCACGATCTTGAGCCCGGCCGCGGCCCCCGCCGCGAAGACCTCCTCGTCGATCCGGTCCCGGAGGGTGGTGATGAGGCCGTCGATCCCGCTCCTCACCTTGTCCAGGATCACGTCTTGGGGCGGGGGCTCGATATGGTCGTAGACCTCCAGCTCCCAGCCCCGCTCCCGCAGGCGGTCGAGGGCTTCCCGGCCGATGTCGCAGGTGGCGTAGACGCGGAAGCTCATGTCACCTCGCCAGGAGCCCGCGCATGCGGCGGAGGGCCTCCTCGATGTTCTCCATACTGTTGGCATAGGAGAAGCGCAAGTGCCCTTCCCCGAACTCCCCGAAGGCGGTCCCCGAGAGACAGGCCACCCCCGCCTCCTCCAGCAGACGGTCGGCCAGGGCCCGGCTGGAGTAGCCGGTGCCCGTGATGTTGGGGAAGACGTAGAAGGCGCCCGCGGGGCGGACGCACTGGACCCCGGGGACGGTGCGCAGGCCCGCCACCATGGCATCCCGCCGCCGCCGGAACTCCGCCACCATCCCCTCCACCGAGGACTGGTCGCCGCGCAGGGCCGCCACCCCCGCCTTCTGGCTGAAGGTGGCGGTGCAGGAGGTGGAGTTGGTCTGGAGCTTCGCCACCACCTGGGCCATGGGGGCGGGCATCACCCCGTAGCCCAGCCTCCAGCCGGTCATGGCGTAGGTCTTGGAGAAGCCGTCCAGGACGATGGCCAGGGGCTCCATGCCCGGCATGGCCGCGATCGAGGTATGCCCGGCGTCGTAGAGGATGCGGCCGTAGATCTCGTCCGAGAGAACGGGCACCCCGTGCCGGGCCGCGGCATCGGCGATGCCCCGGAGGCCGGCTTCCGAGATCACGCCCCCCGTGGGGTTGTGCGGGTAGTTCAGGATGACGAGCCTTGTCCTTGGCCCCAGCTTGTCGCAGAGCTGATCCACGTCCAGGTCGAAGCCCTTCTCTTCCCGCAGGCGCACGGGGACGGGCACGCCGCCAATGTAGCGGATCATGGATTCGTAGATGGGGAAGCCGGGGTTGGGGTAGAGGACCTCGTCTCCGGGGTCGACCAGGGCCAGGATCACGAAGAACATGATCGGCTTCGCTCCTGGCGTGACGACCACCATTTCCGGCGTGGCCTTCACCCCCCGGCGCCGGGTCGAGTCCTCCGCAACCGCCTCCCGCAACTCGGGTATCCCGGCGGAAGGACCGTAGTGAGTGGCCCCACCCTTCAGGGCCTCTATCGCGGCCGCGGTGATGTGGGGCGGGGTGTCGAAGTCGGGCTCGCCGATCTCCAGATGCACGATCTGGCGCCCCTGAGCCTCCAGGGCGCGCGCCCGCACGAGCACCTCGAACGCGGTCTCCGTGCCGAGCCGCGCCATCCGCTCCGACAGTCTCATGGTGGATCCCCCCGGGAGCGCCCTACTCTACCCCAAGCCGCGAGGGCCGCGGAAGACGCCCACCGCTCAGGGAGAGGCGGGTACGCCGTAGACGGCGCGGATGCGGGCGGCGGCCGCCTCCACCTCCGCCGCGTCGAGCACGATCCGGCCCGGCCCCTGGCCGGGCCGGAACTCCACGACCTGGAAGCCGCCGCGGGGCGAGGCGAAGGCGCGGCGCAGATCCTGGAGGTCCCCCACCTTCGAGCCGTTCACCCCGCTCACGATGAGGTCCCGGAGATCCTGATACCCGAGGTTGGCGGCATCGGGCAGGACGCTGGTGAGGAGAACGATGCGGGGACGCTCCGGGGAAGGCTCGGCACCGTCGCGGTCGTAGGCGATGAGCAGGTGGGGAGGCGCCCGCCGCGGCCAGTCGCCCCACGTTGCCAGATAGGGTGCGCTCAGGTCCTGGAAGACGAGGCCCCCGTAGACCGCGTATTCCGGCCCGCGCCCGAAGATGTAGGGCGGCACGCGGTCCTCCTCCGGCCGCATGGCCCGCAACTCTATCGTCACCGTGCGGCGCTCGCCGTTCCGGAGGATGCGGAGGGGCAGTGCATCTCCGGGGTGGTGGCCCTCGGTGAAGAGGAGGGGGAACGACATCTTTCCGTAAAGGGGGTGTTCGAACTGGCCGGTCTCGTCGAGGACGATTCCGTCCACGGCCAGAACGACATCCCCCTCTTGGAGCACGCCGGACCCGCTGCCATGGGGCAGGATCCGGGTGAGCCTTATTCCCCCCTCTCCCGGGGCGAGGCCCAAAGAGGCGCGGAGGGCGGGGTTGCCGAGGTCTTGCCAGGCCACCCCCGCGCGGGGGAAGCCCCGGTACGATCCTTCGGTGGCGTCGACCAGGAACTGGCGGAGCACCGGCGACGCGATCCCGCTGAGGGTGTCTCCCGACTTTCCGGTGGTCAGAGCCACGACCTTCCCGTCCGCCACCACCACCTCGGAGTCCCCCGCCCCCTCCAGGCTGCTCGAGAGATCCAGGGTGAGGAGGCTGACCCGCGAGAAGGCGTGTCGCCCCACCCGCACCTGCCGAACGGTGGCGGGGGAGGACTCGATCTGCCCCACCCGAGGCCAACGATGCACGGTCACCTCGCCGGCCAGGGGGACGCGCTCCGCGAGGGGCAGGGGGGACAGTCCCTTCCAGAAGGTGGGGTCGTCCACCTCCAGAAGGGCGAGCGGGCCCTCGTGATCGACCCGGGCCAAGCGCGCGGGCGTGCGCGTCTCCAGGCCCAGCTTCTGCACTTCGATCAGGATGTGATTGCCCACGGCCGAGCTGGCGATCAGGATGCGGGGGCCGGGGACCACCAGCCCGGTAAGGCTGCGGGTCCAAGGGCTCTGCTTGGCCCAGGGCGTCTTCCAGTTCCACTCCTGGCCCGTGACCCGCACCGCCACCACCGCCGCCCGCAGTCGATCAGCGGGGCTCGGCCCCGCGGGCACCGCGACCGCCGTCCCCGGCCGGGAGCGGGCCGCGCAGGCGGCCAGCACCACGGCGGCCAGGAGCGGCCCCCCCCTAGAGGTTCTTATCCCGTGGGATCGCATACTGGCGCAGTATCTCGGAGTGGGCGGCATCGGCTTTCTCGCGGTCGAGGGCCTCAATGCCGGCCAACCCCTCGAACTCCAGGTGGTGGAAGCGCTCGTGGTTTCCGGCCAGGGCGACGACCACGTCGCCCAGCCCCTTCAGGGTCATGCTGTTGATGCGCGCCACCGCCACCGGGCCCGCGAAGCTCATCTGCGAATTCACGGGATGGCGCAGGATCCGGGTCAGCACCACCACCTCCCGCTCCGCGGTCTCCGGTTGCTCGGCCTCCCGGAACAGAAGGTGCCAGACCAGGTTGCGGTCGGCGGTCTGGGGCCAGCCCCTCCCGTAGGTCTTGAGCATTTCCACGTCCAGGGGCATGAAGACGAGCCCCGCGTAGACCACGTAGCGGGGAGCGACGCCGTAGCGGTTGCGCCGGCTCTCCAGGCGGGCAATGTGGCGGGACGACGCGTGCAGCTCTTGCTCCTGCCCGTCCCGCCAGACCCTGATGGTCACCGGCTCCCCCGCCTGTTTCATGTCCAGCAGGTGCTCGAAGGTCACGCGGGCGTCGCCGATCCGGATGCTGCCGTCATCCGCCACCGGGCTCCCCTCCACGGCCAGGATCACGTCCCCGGGCTTGACCACCCCGTACGCGGTCCCTCCCTGCGAGACCTCGTCCACCACCACCCCGCTCTTGCCCGCGGGCAGGCCGCGCTCGCGGCGGTAGGCGGGGGAGACCAGGGGCGTGGTCTGCAGGCCCGAATCCGGGAAGCCGTCGTAGTGCCCGTCCTCGAGATCCTTCAGGAAGTGCTTGACCACCGGAATCGGGATGAAGAAGCCCATGTTCTCGAAGCCGGGGAAGCCCTGAAAAGCGACCCCCACCACCCGGCCGTCTTGCACCACCGGACCCCCGCTGTTGCCGGGGTTGATGGCGGCGTCCGTCTGGACCACGAGGTGAGCGTCGATACCGCTGTGGACGTACCCCCGCGACTCCACCCGGGAGACGATACCCGCGGTGGAGGAGACGTCGTGCCCGCCCAGGGGGAACCCGTAAGTTAGGACCCGGCTCCCCGAGCGGGGCACGTCCCCGAGGGCGAGGGGCCGCATGCCGGCCGTGAAGGCGGGGTCCCCCACCCTCAGCACGGCCAAGTCGCAGTCGTTGCCCACTGCCTCCACGGTGGCAACGTAGGGATCGGCCTGTTCGGGGCGCCGGACCAGAATCTGCCGCGCGTCGCTCACCACATGGGCGTTGGTCACGATGCGCCCGCCCTCGATCAGGAAGCCGCTGCCGAGCGCGGTCTCCACCGGCTCCATGCGCCAGGGCAGGCTCCAGTCGTAGCGGGAGCGGTATTCCTGGAGCAGGACCACGGAGTTGCTGACGCTCGGCTCCGGGATGGCGGCGGCGGCGAGGAGGAGGCCGGCCAGGATCACAACCGCAGCATAGCCCGCCCAGGTTGGGGGGCGCAAGATCGCGGGTGGGGGGTGGTCCCGGGCTACCCGGCGCTCAGGGCGGGAAGGATATAGAGCTCGGCCCCGTCTCCGAGGGGCGTGCGGAGGCCGCCGGTGTGGATGATGCTCTGGCGGCCCACGAACACGTTCACCTGGGACTGCACCTGGCCCTGCTCGTTCATGACCCGGTCCCGCACCCCGGGGTGGAGGGCGGCGAGAGCCAGGAGCGCCTCGCCCACGGTGGCGGGCGTGGCCTCGAGCGCGACCATGCTCCTCCCTCCGGTGACATCACAGAGGTAGCCGGGAACGTGCACGGTGATCGGCATCAGCTCCTCCTCGCGCGGCGAGGGAGGATCCGACTCCCCGTCCGCTCCGCGGGGGGCACGCGTCCCCGCTCAACGAAGGCTCCCCTCAGCGCTCCCACCGAAGACAACAAGTCGTCCTCCCTGACCGTGAGATGGCGGGGACCAACCACGGCCGGACTCCGCGAAATCAGCGTCCGTGCGGAATGTGAAGCCAGGAGCCTACCACGAAGGCCGACACCCGACGCAAGACTTTTTGTGCTTGCTCTCTCCTCCGGCGGCGGTCGCGGCGGCATCCCTGGTTGTTAGCCTCGGGAGTCCTCATTGGAGTCACCAGGTTTGGTAAAGAGCGCCCCATGCAAGCTGACCCCGTACCCCTGCCGGCCGCACGATTGACATTGGGCGCGCGGTGCGGGAAGGTGTGCCGGCGGTCAGGTGCCTCTCTCCGCGAACCCCGCGCCCCCATGAAAGAAGGCCTTCTCGCCCTGCTTCTGCTGTCCGCTCCCGCCCGGGTGGTGGAGCCCCCCGCGCGCGTCGCCTCCCTGAACCTGACCGCCGACGAGATCCTGGTCGAGCTCCTTCCCCCCGGCCGTCTGGTCGCGGTGACTGCCTGGGCCGACGACCCCCACATGTCCAACGTGGCCGGGCGCGTCCCGTCCTCCGCCTACAGATTCCAGAAAACCGACTTGGAGCGTCTGGTGGCGCTGTCCCCCGACCTCGTGGTGGTGTCGGAATACACCGACGCCGACTTCCTCCACCTGCTGGAGACCTCGGGCCTCCGCCACCACCGCATGACGGGGCTCAACTCGCTTTCCGGCTACCGCGCCGCCCTCCTCGAGCTTGGGCGGGTGGTGGGTGCATCCGAGGCCGCGGCCCGGCTCGCCGCCCGCTATGACGCGGTGTTGGCGGAGCTCTCTCACCGGCTCTCGGGTGCGGTGCCTCCCCGCGTGCTTTACTGGGCGGATCCCCACACTGCGGGGGAGGGGACGGCATTCGACGCCCTTATCGAGGCGGGGGGCGGGAGGAACGTGGGGCGGGAGCTCGGCGTCAAAGGTATCATGCCCATCGGCGCGGAGCGCGCGTTTCTGGCCGACCCCGACGTGATCCTCGTCGGGACCTGGGAGGGTGCGGCATCGTCGCTCAAAGAGCATCCCCTCCTCTCCCGGATGCGGGCGGTGAAGGAGGGACGCATCGTTGAGATGCCGAACGAGCTGCTCGTGACCCTCAGCCACCACGCGGCCGAGGCCTGCTGGTATCTCGGCCACGCCCTGCACCCGGACCGCGTGCCGCGGGCCCGTCCGTGAGCGAGCCGGGTCGGCGGCGCCTGGCCTTCGTGGTGCTGGGCGCCCTGCTGCCTTTGACCATGCTCGTGGCCGTCGCCGCCGGCAGCGTGTCGCTGCCCCTGAGTTCCATCCTCGGCCTCCGCCCTCTGACCCCGGCGGGCGAGGCCATACTCTGGTCGGTGCGCTTGCCCCGCGTCCTCATCGCCGCCCTCGTGGGGGGCGGCCTGGCCGTGGTGGGGACCGCCTTACAGTCGCTCTTCCGCAATCCGATGGCGGATTCGGGTCTGCTCGGCGTGGGCTCGGGCGCGGCCTTGGGGGCCGTGCTCGCGGTGAATCTGGGATGGGCCCATCAGATCTTCTTGGCCGTGCCCCTCTCCGCCTTCGCGGGGGCCATGGCCGCGGTGGTGGTGGTCTACGCGCTGGCCCACCTTGGGGGCCGCCCCTCGTTGCACGGGCTCCTCCTGACCGGGCTCGCCGTCTCCGCCCTGGCCGCGGCGGGGACGTCGATGCTCCTCGTGGCCACCGAAGAGTTCCGCGTGCGGACCGTTCTCTTTTGGCTGGCGGGCGGCTTGGAGGGGCGTACCTGGGAGCACCTCCGGTTGGGGGTGGGCTTCATCCTGACCGGCTGCGCGCTCCTTATGATCCTCGCCCGGCCCCTGGACGTGCTCTCGCTCGGTGAAGACGAGGCGGCGTCCCTCGCCCTCCCCGTCCACGCCACGCGCATGGTCGTCTTCTGCCTGGCCTCTCTGATCGCAGGGCCCGCCACGGCTCTCGCGGGCTCGGTGCCCTTCGTGGGCCTGGTCGCCCCTCATGCCTTGCGTCCGCTCGTCGGGCCCTTGGCCCGCCATCTCCTCCCCGCCGCCTTCCTGGCCGGAGCTATCCTGGTGGTGGTGGCTGACCTGGGGGCCCGCACGATCAGCGATCGCCTGGACCTGCCCCTGGGATCGCTCACGGCCCTGGTGGGCGCGCCCTACTTCCTCCTCGCCCTGCGCGGACAGGAGGGGCGCGCGTGACTGTGCGGCTGGAAGCCCGCGATCTCTCCGTGGTGCGCGGATCGAGGCAGGTGCTCCACAGCGTGAGCCTGGCCCTGGGGGCGGGGGAGTCGCTGGCCCTGGTGGGACCCAATGCCGCGGGCAAGTCGACGCTGGTGCGGACGCTGGCCGGGCTTCTCCCCCCTTCCGGGGGCGTCGTGGAGCTGAACGGCCGGCCTCTGGCTGCGTGGGCGCGAGGCGCCCTCGCGCGGCACGTGGCCCTGGTGACCCCGGAGGAGGAAGGCCCACCCGCCCTGAACGTGGAGGATCGTGTGGCCCTGGGACGCTACCCGCACCGCGGGCCGTTCTTGCCTCTGACCGCCCGTGACCGCGCCGCGGTGGCTCAGGCCCTCGAGCGGACGGGCATCGCCCCCCTCGCGCGGCGTCGGCTCGGCACCCTCTCCGCCGGGGAGCGCCAGCTCGCGGCCTTGGCCCGGGGGCTGGCCCAGGAGCCGGAGGTGCTGCTGCTCGACGAGCCCTCCGCCCATCTGGACATCGGCCACCAGCTCGCCCTCTTCCGCGTCCTCGACGAGGCGCGCTCGCGAGGGCTCGCGGTCCTGGCCGTCGTCCACGACTTGCAGCGCGCTGCGGCCTGGGCCGGGCGCATGGCCCTGCTGAGCGAGGGACGCATCGCGGCGGAGGGCTCTCCCGCCGAGGTCCTGGCCGGAGAAGCCGCGTCCGTTGCCTTCGGGGTCTTTATCCGAGCCCACCCTGCCCCGGGGCGGGCCGAGATTCTCTACGGCTTCGACGAGCGGCCCTAGGCGTCGCCGACGAGGGCTTTTCGCGCTTCCCCCAACCGGATCATGACGACATAGAGGTGATGCGCTTCGTGGAGAAGAAAGAACTCCAACCACCCGGGGATGGTCATCTCTCCGAATAGGGGATGGACGCCGACGCGCTCGAGCCGGGCGGGTGGGAGCTCCCGGATGCGGCCGAGGATCTCGCCCCGGAGCCCTCGCAGGCGGGAGAGCACCTCGTCAGTGGGGAGGGCGGACCAGCGAGGCCAGTCGGGATCCTCTTCGGCGCGATACCTCGCCAGTTGCGGACGCTCCTCCCCCAGGATCCGGCCGAGCCGCTCCTGGAGGATTTCATGATGCCGGGCCAGGTGGGCAAGGTTCTCGTGCGCCGACCACTTTCCCGTAGGCGGCCTCCAGGCCAGGAGCGACGGCCTTGATTCCCCGAGGATGGAAGGCAGGGCCTCGAGCTGCGCAGCGAGGCGGACGAGAGTGGTTTCGCGGAGCATTCTCTCTCAGCCGCGGGGCCTCTCCGTCGGCGGGGCCGGGCCCGGCCCGGGGAGCCTCGTCTTTCGTCCCCCCGCCTCCTCCCCCGCAAGGAGTGCCTCCTCGTCCGGGTAAGCGTAGATCGTCGGGGCCAGCTGCTGCATCAGCCCGCCCGTGTCGGCGCTGGGGCCGTAGGTGCTGTGCAAGTCCCGTCCCAACATGCGCAGGAGGGCCGTCTGCTGACCCCGATGATGGGCGGTGTGGGCCACCCGCCTCACCATGATCCAGGTGCGAGGCCGGGCGACCTCAAAGAAGGGCACCGCTTCCTCCCACCACCCCTCGCCCTGCCCGCGCAGGGCCTGAAGGCGACGGGCGGAATCCCGGGCGTACTCCCGGATGAACCCGAGCCGCGTCTCGGCCTCCGGCAGGGGCCGCGCGCCCACGTCGATGCCAAGCAGCTTTCGAAACCAAAGGTTCTCGCTCATGCACTGGTGAACCATCTGTTCTTGGACGCTGCGGCCGCGATTGTCCACGGGATGGGGACGGACGGAGAGGTCCTCGTCCCGGAACATCGCCCATACCCCGAGCACCTTGAGGCGCTCCGTCCCGTAGGTCTCGGATAGGAAGGCATAGCGCATGATTTCACCTTGGCCCGTGGATGGGGTCAGGCCTCCGGGACGAGCTCCGGCAACGCCGGCGGGATCGTAGCACTTCTCCCCAAGACGGGGCGTGCCGGCCGGAACTCTCTGGCCATCTGGCGCGTAATAGGGTACGAGGGATCGATCCCGGGGGGTCAGGGTGACCAAATTTCTTCTATGGTGCCTCCTGCTCGTCTTATGCTGGCCTCTGGCCTTGCTTGCGGTCGTACTCTATCCCCTCGTCTGGCTGCTGCTCATCCCCTTCCGCCTGGTGGGGTTCGCGGTGGAGGGGGTCCTGGGCCTGGTGAAGGGCCTCATCCTCCTACCGGGCCGGATCCTACTGGGGCCCCGGCATCTCTGAGCGGGGTCCGGGGGTGCCCGGGACACAGCCAGGCCGCTACCCCGCGATCGCCACCCGGTGCCGATCGACCCTTGCCGCCGCCGCGATGATCAGGCCGACGCCGAAGAGACACACGAAAGCCACCGCCTCCGCGCTGGGGGGAGGTGACCCCACCACGTTTGCCACGTAGACGGTGCCCAGAAACCCGACCAGGGCTGCGAGGCCATAGCTGCCGACCCGATCCCGGGCCCGGGTGGCGGTCAGGTAGAGCGCGACTCCCCCCAGGAAAAGGACGCTCTCCACGACAAGGGTGGCGGGGACGGAGTTCCAGAGACCGAGCCCCAGGCGAGGCGAGGGCCCCGGAAAAAGCGGCATGTCCGGCCGATGACTCACGCAATCGAGGATCCAGTGGCTCAAGACCAGCAGCCCGATCAACACCGCGGCCGAAGGCCGATGCTTTGAGGCGTAGTGAAGCCCGCCCATCAGGCTGGCCCAGAGGGCGACGGCCAGTAGGCTGTGCGAAAAGGGATAGGAATCGAATCTCAGGGGTGTGAACGCGGTATCACCGCGCGCGATCGAAACATGCTCCACTCCCGCGAGGACAAGGCCCGGCCAGAGCATGTCCGGAAGCTGGGCCGCAAGAAAATAAGTCCCTAGGGACACCTTTGGATCGGCCTTCTTGGCGGCGAATGCGAGGGCAAAGTGTCCCAAGAACACGTGTTGTACTCCCCCGAAAAGACTCCCCTCACGTTCCACCCGGGAAGGGGCGGCTGGCCCCGAGCATAGCTCTTCTGGGCATTGCCTATTAGCCGCTCGCGATCCCTATTCGGGGCTGGCGGTCCGCACGCTCGAGCGAGAACGCGGGCTCCCTTTTCGCCCTAATCTACACCTGCCCGTTCGCGCGGGCCGCCATCGGGTGCGGGCTGTGAGGGCCCACACGTCCGCCCCCTCCCCGGTTACCGTCTTTGACTCCGAAGGGTGGCGCGGTTGAGAGGGCTACCGGGGGAATCATGAGGACCATGGGCGCGACCGTCCCGGAGCCACACGACGGAGGGGAGAAAGACCTCGCTACTTGTGACCATTGTCACCTCCGGCTGGACGCCTCTGAACCGCGGACGACGGTGGGAACGGCCATTTTTCACCGCCACCCCAACTGTTACCTGAGGAAGCTCTTTGCCATCCATCACTGAGCTGGGTCGGGGGGCCCTCGGCGCACGACGGCCGCTCGGAGTCTCCCCCGCTAGGGCCGCCGTTCAGCCAGGACCAGCCTGGCGACAAGCGCCGCTTGTTTCTGGTCTTGAGCCCAGGGGGGCCCGAGCGGTCGGCCGAGCTCGACGATTTCCCGGCCCAGATCTGCCGCCGACAGACGGAGGGCGAGCGAAGCCTGCTTCATGAGATCGCGTTCGCGAACCTCCACAACCGGAAGGTCGAGATGCTCAGCCGCGCTCTTGAGCGCCTCGCGGAAGTGGTTCCCGTCCGCGGTGTGAATGAGGGCGTGAGAGGCCAGGGTGGTGGCCAGGCTCGCTCCGACCCGGCCCGAGCTCTGGAGAATGCCGCAGCCCACGATCCCCTGGCCACGTTCGCGAGCCTCCGCGATGACGTCCCCCAGAGCCCGCACGGCCATCCGCTCAGCCGTCTCCCGGAAACGCTTCAGCAGAGCCGACGCCTTCGCGAGCTCAAGGCCCTCCGCCGCGTGGTAGGGCTGTTGTGATCCGGGCAGTTGGGGATCCGCCATCTCGATGCGCCGCCGCGCGCTGATCTCGGGCGCGCGAGCCGGTCCGCCGACCACGACCAGCGCCGCCCAGCCCGAGTGGACGCGCAGGCCAAGCGCGGCCGGAATGGTTCTCGCCACCGAGTGCCTCCTCCCCTGCTGGCTTTGCGGTTACGGGAGTCCCGCCCCCCCCCGTGGGGCGGGCTCGAAGCTCTAGGGCACCAAGCCGCTATCGTCCGGATGACCGCGGGGTGGCCCACCCGGGAAGGTGTCGACACGGAAGTACCCCCAGATCCGTCTAGCGCACCCTAGAGAGGAGCAGGGGGTTGTACTTGGCCGCATAGAGTCGGGTCAGCATTTGGAAGCGCTGCTGGTACTTTGTTCCCGGGTTGTCGCTGGTTCCCGCCACGGCCACGACCCGGCAGCCCTTGGGAAGGTTCTGCCGATCACCCTCGACTCCGGGCGCTTCCAGAACCGATCCCCGGAGTCCAAAGAGCCGGTGATCCCCGCTCTTGACCGCCTGCTCCACGTCCGCGTTCACGTCCGCGGCCTCCAAGATGGCGATGGCCTTCATGTAGTCCTCATCCATCAGCTTGGCTTTCATGAGCATTGCCGCCGTCACGCTCGGCTCGGGAGTGGCGGCGGGTGTTTCCATCACCGCGCCCAGCTGTTTGGGCTGCTCCGTCGCTTTGCGCGAGCAGGACGTGAACAGGCCGGATACGACAACGAGGCCCCAGATCACACCCCTTGACCAAGGCACCTTCATTGGCCCTCCTTCATGGCTTACCTCACCGATACGTGGTTCTTTGGCGTCCCGCCACTACCAATGCCGCCGGCCGGGGACGACTCGTCAGATCAAGCGCCGGTCAAGTATTGCCGAGGGTTTCGGCCTTCCGTCGATCAGTGCGTTGGCTCACGCACGCTCTTCAAAAACGTCCCTAGGACCGAGAGGGCGTCCGGCCCAAAGGGCGCCTCGAACGTGACGAGCATGAGGCCCCCGGAGGCCTGGAGGATGGCGGTTGCAAAGAGAACCGCTCCGTCCAGAGTCTTTGCGAGGACCGTCCAACAGGGGAGGTCCGAGGCTCCTTCGTCGCGAAAGAGTGGTTTGAAGACCTTCAAGCCCGCTCGCTTCATCCCTTGCTTGGCTACTCGGAGCGCCGTCTGCAGGCGCTGTTCCCCGACGCTCGACCGCGTGGGCGACAGCCCCTGAGCGTCGTCGATTGTCGTCGAGATGGTGAGCTCCTCGTTGCGGGCTCCTCGGTAGACGTAACGGCTGTCGTTCACCGCCTCCGCCCAGCCCTCGGGAGCATCGTACTGGAAGTAGTGACCTCTCCTCAGCACCCTTCATGCCTCCGACCAGGGTCTCCTGAGGCCCGCTTGCCTCGCCGAGACGGCCCGGCCTCCGGGACCCCGGCGCCCGCGGCGCGCCTAGACTCCATCGGAGTCGGCGTCCTCGGCGTGCCGTTCACGCGGCGTCCGCCAAACGTCAGCGGGGATCTCACGCTCCACGTCCTTAACCTCCGGCCCTCGTGGCCGTAGCCCCCGGTCATGTGGGCGAGTCAGGATGCCACGCTACCACGAACCGACACCGAATCAGGTCCGATAGCCTTGGGCAACCTCTGCTCGGTCGCAACCGGCGGTCGGGGGTCGCGTTCGATCGGGCGCTCCAAGGCCACGTCGGATGCCCGAGCGCCGCCCGACTGCTGTTGTCTCTCGCCCAGGCTCGGTGGCTCCCCGCAAAGGTTCCGGTCCGGTGAGGCTGGCGCGTCGGGAGGCGGGCGGGCCGCCCTGGACTCCTTACCTTTGTCTGGCCACCGTGAGGCCGGCCCACAGCGCTTCTTTGCACGGGAGGCAGATCCCGTGGGTCAATTGCGGAGCCTCCCCGAGGAAGAACTCGAGTCGCTGCGCCGCGGCCTCCACTTCAACCCATGGGCCCTCCGGCAGCTTCACCTTCTTGCACCAGCTGCACAGGGTCAGCAGCGGCTGCGACCCGGGGGCACCGTCGGAAGACGCTCCCGGGACCAGTTGCTCGACCAGCACGGTGTGATACCGGCACTCCAGCCCCCCCCCTTCGAGGGGCAGCACCTCTATCTCCATATGGCGCCGCTCGCTCGAAGACTCGGAGGTGAAAGGAATGCGAATCGGCTGTCCCGTCCTCCGGACGCGCCGGAACACCAGCTCGTAGAGAGGGAAAAGCCGCGCCTCGGGGGCGAAGTCGAAGAAGGGTCGACCCACGACCGAGCCCGGCGCATGGGCCTGAGTGTCGTTGCCCCGGGCCAACTGAAGCCACTCCTCGCTTGCAAAGACAATGGCATCAGCAACATCCAGGTGCACGACACTCCCCAGAATTATCACACCATTATCTTAACACGGGCATCCGAAAGGGGCACGCGCCGGGCCCAGCGACCCGGAGGCGCCCCGGCGGGGCGGGGCGGGTCTCGCCCGCCGCTCGAGACCCCAAAAGCCCCACAGTCCCATCGCTAGCCGAGCGCCCTGGCGACCGCGTCGGCCAGCGTCTTCACTACCTTCAGCCGGGCGTGGAGCTTGTCGTTGGCTTCCACCACCGTCCAGGGGGCGTAGGGAGTGGATGTCCGGGCCAGCATCTCCTCCACCGCCTCTAGATAGTCGCCCCAGCGCGCGCGGTTCCGCCAGTCCTCGGCAGTCAGCTTGTAGGAGCGGAAGGGGTCGCGCTCGCGGCCGCGGAAGCGGCGGAGCTGCTCCTCCCTCGAGATGTGCAGCCAGAACTTCTGGATCACCATGCCGAACGAGGCCTGCTGGGCTTCGAACTCGTTGATCTCACGGTACGCCCGCCTCCACTCGTCCACCGAGCAAAAGCTCTCCACGCGCTCCACTAGGACCCGGCCGTAGTAGGAGCGGTCGAAGACTCCGAGGTGCCCGGCCCGGGGCAGCGCCCGCCAGAACCGCCATAAATGATGATGCGACCGCTCCTCCCCCCGGGGGGCCGAGAACGACGACACCGTGAAGCCCCGCGGCTCCAGGGTCTCCGTGACCCGCTTGATGGCCCCGCCTTTGCCGGCCGCATCCCAGCCCTCGAACACGGCCAGGAGGGGGACCTGGTGCTCGTACATCTGGAAGTGGAGCCCCCGCAGGCGGAGTTGTTGGGTAGCGATGCGGGTCCGATAGGCGCGCTCGCCCACGCGCTTGCCCAGATCGACGCTCTCAAGCACCGCCGCCCTCCTCCTCCATCGGCAGGCCCGCCTCCTGGGCGACGGAGCGTGCCCTTGCCAGCCCCTCCTGCTCCCTCCGCGCGCGCTCCGCGCGGGTGGCCTCCTCGGCCAAGCGGGTGCGGCTCACCGCGGCCGGGGTCTCCTTCCGCCGACCGAGGGTTTCCTCCATCCGTCGAATCAACGTCTCGAAGACCTTCACCCGCGCCCAGCGGGCGTCGGTGGCCTCCACGATGGTCCAGGGGGCGTAGGGGGTGTCCGTGCGGGTCAACATCTCCTCCCCCGCCTCCACCCACCGGTCGTAGTGCCGGTTGCGGCGCCAGTCCTCCTTCGCCACCTTCCAACGCTGCAGGGGGTCCTTCTCCATCTCCTTGAGCCGTCGACCCTGCTCGGCGCGGGAGATGTGAAAGAAGAACTTGAGCAGGACCTGGCCGTCGTCCGCCAGCCAGCGCTCAAAAGCGTTTATCTGCTCGTAGGCCTCGCGCCACACCTTTTTCCTCACCACCTTGTCGACCCGCTCCACGAGCACGCGTCCGTACCAGGAGTGGTCGAAGAGGGCCATGTGACCGTCCTCGGGAAGCCGGATCTGGTAGCGCCAGAGCCAGTGGTAGCGCCGCTCCAGCTCGGAGGGCGGGGAGGCGGGATAGGCGCGGAAGGCGCGGGGGTCCAGGCCCCCGGTCAGGCGCTGGATGACGCTGCCCTTCCCCGCCGCATCCCAGCCTTCGAACACGACGAGGGTGGGGATCTCCGCATCCCGGAGCCGGTATTGGAGCTGACGGATGCGCTCCTGCAGCCCCGGAAACACCTTCTGATAGCGGGTGCGGGAAAGGCTCCGTCCGAGATCGATGGTCTCCAGCAAGCCGCCCCAGCATAGGCACGGGCGGGGCTGGCCTGTCAATGGAGCGCAGCGTCGATGAAGGACAGGAGCCGTGCTATGATCGCCGTTCCCCGGAGGTCCAGGCATGGCTTACTTCGACGTCGATCCCTTGCTCGAGGCCATGCTGGACGCCGCGCCCGGCATTTCGGACCTCAACCTCTCGGTGGGCCGGCCGCCCCAGGTGGAGGTGGACGGAGCTCTCCGGCCCGTTTCTTTCGCCGGCATCGAGCGTCTGCTCCCCTACCACACGGAACTGATCGCGATGCGGCTGCTGGCCGGCAAGCGCGACAACGCGGACAAGCTGGTGCGCACGGGCTCGGTGGACCTCTCTTACAGCCTGGCCCGTCGGACCCGCTTCCGGGCGAACGTGTTCTCCCAGAGGGGCAGCTTCTCGATTGCCCTCCGCGTGATCCCGAACAAGGTGCCCAGCATCGAGGAGCTCGGGATCCCGTCCCAGCTCAACGAGATCGCGGGTGAGCGAAACGGGATTGTCCTCGTGACGGGTCCGACCGGCTCCGGAAAGTCGACCACCCTCGCCGCCATCATCAACAAGATCAACCGCGAGGAGAGCATCCACGTCATCACCATCGAGGACCCCATCGAGTACCTCCACCCCCACCAGAAGGCGACCATCAACCAGCGCGAGGTGGGCTCGGACACCCAGACCTTCGCCCTCGCCCTCCGGGCCGCCCTCCGCCAGGCTCCCAAGGTCATCCTGGTGGGCGAGATGCGGGATGTGGAGACGATCTCGATCGCGCTGGAGGCCTCGGAGACCGGGCACCTGGTCCTCTCCACCCTCCACACCATCGACGCCGCCAAGACCGTGGACCGCATCGTGGGCGTGTTCCCCAAGAATGAAGAACGCCAGGTCCGGACACGCTTCGCCCAGTCCTTCAAGTGGATCGTGAGCCAGCGCCTGGTCCCCAAGATCACGGGAGGGCGGATGGCGGTGTGCGAGATCTTGCGCAACAACTCCCGCACCAAGGAGTACATCGCGGAAGGGGAGCGGGAGGGCAAGAGCCTGGTCGAGGCCATGGAGGACGGCGTCCTGGAAGGAATGCAGAGCTTCGACCACGAGCTGGAGCGCCTCATCAACACGGGCGTGATCGAACGCGAGATCGGCCTGTCTTACGCCACCAACCGAACCAACCTCCAGCTCCGGTTGGACACCCAGGGTTCGGACGCGGAGGAGAAGAAACCCGCCCCCCGGCCCAGCCCCACCCCCGCCCAGGGCGTGCGCCGGGCGACGAACCCCCCGGCCGTGGATGGCGGGTTCGACGACCTGATCGAGAGGTAGAGCGTGCAGGCCCTCTGTCCGCAGTGCTCGCAGCGGATCGTGATCGACGACGCCAAGGTCCCGGACCGGCCCTTCAGCGTGAAATGCCCCAAGTGCCAAGGGGTGGTGAAGCTGCAGGGCAAGGGGGCGGGCCCCGAGGCGGCCGCTCCCCCTCCCCCGCCCCCGGAATCCGCTCCCGCATCACCCTCCGCCCCCGCCACGGACGAGCTGCGGTCGCACATGATGAGCCAGATCCGCCGGGAGCTAGCCGGGGGGGAGGCGCACCAGCCGCGCGCGCTGGTGTCCTTTCCCGACCACAGCCCCGCGGCCGGCGTCGCCCCCCTCCTGACCCGCCTGGGCTTCGTGGTGGACTCCGCGGAGGGGCACGACGAGGGGGCGCGCCTCGTCGAGCAGGGGGTCTATTCGCTGGTGGCCACGGCTCGGGTGCAGGCCGCCCCCGGAAAAGGGGAGACCCTCTACCAGCGGATCAGCCGCTTGAGCCCGGAAGCGCGGCGTCGGCTCTTCTTGCTCCTGGTGGGGGACGAGTTCAAGAGCGGGGACGGCACCCAGGCCTTCGTGGCTCTGGCCGACCTCGTCTTGAGCACTCGTGACGCGGCGGCGGCGGAGGGCACCATCCGCAACACCCTGGCCGAGCGCACCCGCGTGTACCAAGCCTTCACCGACGCCCGGCGGCGTTTCGAGGCCGCGGCGACCTAGCCGCTCCCGGTGTCGCTCTCGGGGCGGCCGCGCCGCCGAGCCAGCTCCGTCTCGCGAGGAGGGGGCTACTCCCGCGAGGCGGCCGCGGGCAGGTAGGTGGTGAGCACGTAGTCCCGGACCATGCGGTGGGCGCTGAACGGGCCCACGATGGACTCGATGGAGGCCTTCATGGTCTCGATCCAGAGGCCGGGGAGTCCGCCCGCCTCGCGGGCGAAGAAGCGGGGAACGACCTCCTCCGCCAGCACCTGGTAGAGGGCCTGCGCATCCGCGCGGTCCTGGGCCGTGACGTCGGGGTCCACCCGGCCGTCCCCGATGGCCCAGCCATTGTCCCCCCGGAAACCCTCCACCCACCAGCCGTCCAGGATGCTCACGTTCACGCCCCCGTTGATGGGGCTCTTCTGGCCGCTGGTGCCGCTGGCCTCGTGGGGCCGCCGCGGGGTGTTGAGCCAGACGTCGCAGCCCTGCACCATCATCCGGCCCATCTCGATGTCGTAGTCCTCCAGGAACACCAGCTTTCCCTTGAACTCCCCCTGGGTGAGCACGACCAGTCGCCGGATCACCTCCTGCCCCTCGCGGTCCGCGGGGTGGGCCTTGCCCGCGAAAATGAACTGCACCGGGCGGTCGGGATCGGAGAGGAGGGCGCGCAGCCGTTCCAGGTCGGAGAGGATCAGCACCGCGCGTTTGTAGGTGGCAAACCGGCGGGCGAAGCCGATGGTGAGGGCGTGGGGGTCGAGGAGACCTTCCACCGTCCTGAGCTCGCCCGGGGAGAGCCCGTGGCGCGCGGACTGCAAGCGCACGCGCTCGCGAACAAAGCGAACCAGGCGCTCCTTCTGCGAGCGGTGGGCGGCCCAAAGCTCGCCGGCCTGTACCCCGCGGATGCCCGTCCAGTACTCCGGCTCCAAGAGGTGATCGTTCCAGTCTGGGCCCAGGTGGTGGGCGTAGAGGGCGCGCATCTCGGGGCCCACCCAGCTCTCGGTATGGACCCCGTTGGTGATGGACCCCACCGGCTGCTCGGGCGCCCCCGGCCAGAGGTGGCGCCACATCGCAGAGGAGACCTGTCCGTGCAGCTTGCTCACCCCATTGACGCGGGAGGAGAGCCGGATGGCGAGGGCGGTCATGTTGAAGTTGCCGTTGTCGGCGCCCAGGGCCAGGGCCTCATCCGGCTCGCAGCCCACCTCTCGGATCCAGAAGTCGAGGTAGCGGCGCACCAGCGCGCGGTCGAAGGTCTCGTTGCCGGCGGGGACGGGGGTGTGGGTAGTGAAGACCGCGTCCCGGGCCACGGCTCTCAGGGCTTCGGCCAGGCCCTCGCCGTGGTGCACCCGCTCGCGGGCCCGCTCCATGCCCAGGAAAGCCACGTGGCCCTCGTTCATGTGCCAGACGGCAGGAAAGATGCCGAGGGCGCCCAGGGCCCGCACCCCACCCACCCCGAGCACGATCTCCTGGCAGAGCCGCATCTCCCGCCCTCGAACGTAGAGGACGCCGGTGATGGGGCGGTCGGCGGGGTCGTTCAGGGGGATGTCGGTATCCAGCATGAGGACGGGGACCAGACCCACCTGTGCCTTCCAGACCGCGGCCTGGACGATACGGCCGGGCAGGTCGATGGGCACGGTGAGGACGCCCCCCCCGGGGGCCTGCACGGGCCGCACGGGCAGGCGGGCAAAGTCGTAGTCCGGGTAGATGTGCTGCTGGAAGCCGTCGGCATCCACGGTCTGGCGGAAATACCCGGAGCGGTAGAGAAGACCCACCCCCACCAGGGGCACCCCCAGGTCGCTGGCCGCCTTGCAGTGGTCGCCGGAGAGCACGCCCAAGCCGCCCGAGTAGACGCCCAGGGACTCGTGGAGGCCGAACTCCATCGAAAAATAGGCCACGGGGGCGGACAGGGCCTGCGCGGTCTTGGCGAACCAGCGCGAGCGGGAGCGGTAGGCGTCGAGGGCGAGGATCACCGCCTCGTAGGTGCGCCGGAACTCCGGATCGGCCAGGAGCCGGCCCCACTGTTTCGGCTCCACGTTGATCAGGAGCTGGACCGGGTTGTGGTACCGGCGCCAGTGCTCGGGGTCGATCCAGGCGAAGAGGCGGGGGGCCAGGGGCGACCAGCTCCACCAGAGGTCGTAGGCCAGCTCGCGCAGGCGCGCCAAGTCCGGGGGGAGCTCGATGTCGGCGGTCTCGAGAGTATGGATCTCCATCTTTGGGATGGGTTCCTGGTTAGGGAGGGAACAGCCGATGGCGGCGGCGCAAGGCCGGATTCATACCGCCCTCAGGAGGTGGCGAAGGCGCCCACGAACTGGGCCACCCGCTCCTCCCCGTCCGCGGCGAAGCGGTGGAACTCCACCCCGAAGCGCTCCCCCTTGGCCTGCCGCACCACGCGACCCAGGACGGCGACGGGGGGGTCCGTGTCCAAGAGGCGGAAACCCAGATCGAGGTCGTCCCCTATCCCGAGAGGCAGAGAGGATTGGATCAGCATCCCGCGCACGCTCAGGTTCAGGGCGAGGGCCAGCCCGGAGGTGCGTGGGGAGCCGGTGTCGGCCTCCACCTCGAAATGCACGGCGAAGCGGGTCTCCCTGCGGGTGGGCACCTGGATCAGCTTGACCAGCCGGTCGTCCCACTCGGGTCCGGCGGGCAGGCGCAGGATGGCGTTCGCCCCCGCCTCCAGCAAGTCGAGCTCCCCGGCGTCGAAGTCGCCCCGCCCCATAACCACGATGGAGAGGGGACGGGTCATGGGGTCACGGCGCAGATCCGCGATCAGCTCTCCCGCTCCCGACAGGTCGCGGTCTACCAAGGCCATCTGGGGCCGGGCGGCCACGGCCAGCGTGCGCGCGTAGTCCACGCGGGTGGCCACGACACGCGCGATGTCATCGCGCCAGAGGAGGGTCTGGCCGAGGTCTCCCTCCAGGTCCGACGTCGAACAGAGAAGAACCGTGGGCATGGATGGGGGAGTGTATCACCGCCGGGGGTGTCAGCGGCCTCCGACGACCATCCCTTCCGCCTCCACGTACTTCTTGATACGGACCCGGCCGTCGTCCTTGACGTGGGTCAGCTCGATGCCGTACTCGAGGGGCTCCGCCCCCTGGCGCACCACCGTTCCCGAACCGTCGATGACGACCGGATCGCCGGGGACACGGAAAGCGTAGTGCACGTCGTCACCAATCTTGAGAAGGCGGGAGGACACCACGAAGATGCCGTTAACGCTCAAGTTGAGGGCGTTGGCCGGGAAGGCCTCCCCCCCCGCGTCAAACTCGGCATCGAGCCGCAGGGAGACACCGAAGCGACCCTCGCGGCGCTGGGGGACGTGCATGAGGCGGACGAGGCGATCGTCCCAGTCCGGCCCGGGCGGGATGCGAAGAATGCCGTTGGCGCCCGCCTGGAGCAGATCCAGCTCGGCGGGATCGAAGTCGCCGCGGGCCAGAGCCACGATCGAGATCCGGCGCGTGTAGGGATCTTCACGAAAAGCGCTCACCAGCCGAGCGGCCCCGTCGAGCTCCTGGTCGACCACGATGATGTCCGGTCTCCGCTGCGCGGCCAGGAGGCGGGCCTGTTCGCGGTCCCGGGCTAGGCGCCGCTCCACGTTCTGGCCCCAGAGCACGGTTTGGTTGAGCTCGCTCTCCAGCGAGCGGGGAGAGCAGACGAGCACCACGAGCATTGCGCCCGCGAGTGTAGCACTGGCCGGGAGCGGGGTCGGGCGGGCCGCGGGCGGCCCCTAGCCGCGGCGAGGCGAGGCTAGACCTCGCGCAGCCAGGCTTCCTTGGAGGCGTCGCTGGGCATCCGCCAGTCTCCGCGTGGAGAAAGGCTGACGGAGCCTACCTTGGGCCCGTCGGGCATCACGGATCGCTTGAACTGACTGTCAAAGAAGCGCTCGATGAAGACGCGCAGCCAAGTCCGGAGGGTCTCCGTCGGGTAGCGATCGGCGAAGGCGTGCTCGGCCAGGAAGAGCGTCTTGCGCGGACCCGCCCCCAGGCGGACGAAACTGAAGAGGAAGAAGTCGTGGAGTTCGTAGGGGCCCACGATCTCCTCCGTTCGCTGGGCGATGGCCCCGTCGGCTCGGGGGGGGAGGAGCTCCGGGGAGACCGGCGTCTCCAGGACCGCCTGCAGCACCGCGCGCTCGGCCTCTCCCGCCTGATGGTCGGCCACCCAGCGCACGAGCTGGCGCACCAGGGTCTTGGGCACACCCCCGTTCACGTTGTACATCGCGATCTGGTCTCCGCCGAAGGTGTAAAAGCCCAGCGCCAGCTCCGAGAGGTCCCCCGTGCCCACCACCAGGCCCCCCTCCTGGTTGGCCAGGTCCATCAGCACCTGGGTGCGCTCGCGAGCCTGAAGGTTCTGGTAGGTCGCGCTCGTGCGGTCCTCGGGATCGAGTCCGATGTCGCGAATGTGCTGGGTGCAGGCGGGCCGGACGTCGATCTCGCGCAGGCTGGCCCCGGTGGCGGTGGCCAGGCGGCGCGCGTTGGTGAGGGTCTGCTCGCTGGTGCCGAAGCCGGGGAGCGTCACGGCCAGTACGCCCGGGCGGGGCAGCCCCAGGAGGTCGGCCGTTCGCACCGCCACCAGCAGGGCCAGGGTCGAGTCGAGTCCGCCCGAGAGCCCGAGCACCGGGCGGCGGATCCCGGTGTGCTCGAGGCGCCGGGCCAGGCCCGCGGTCTGGATGGAGAAGACCTCGCGGCAGCGCTCGTCGAGGAGGCCCGGGTCGGAGGGCACGAAGGGATGCGCATCCACCGCCCGCAGAAGGCGGTGGGGGTCGGGGGGGGGGATGGGCCGGAGGGCGACGCGGCGTGGATCGCGACCGCGGGGATGAACGGCATCCGCGAAGGAGGTCTGGCGCATCCGCTCCACCAGGAGCCGCTCGGTGTCCACGTCCGTCGCGATGAGGTCCCCGCTCCTCCGGAACCGCTCTCCCTCCGCCAGGAGCACGCCATTCTCTGCCACCATCAAGTGGCCCCCGAAGACGAGGTCGGTGGTGGATTCGTGGACGCCGGCGTTTGCGTAGACGTAGGCGGAAAGGGTCCGCCCCGACTGCTGCCGCACCAGTTCCCGGCGGTAGTCCGCCTTCCCCACCAGGTCCGGGGAGGCGGAGGGGTTGAGGAGGACGGTAGCCCCCGCCACCGCCTGTCGGCTGCTGGGGGAGATGGGCGCCCACAGGTCCTCACAGATCTCCAAGGCCAGGGTCACCCCCGGCTCGCTCTCCGCGCCGAAGAGGAGGTCGGTGCCGAAGGGCACGTCCGCGCCCGCCAGGCGGACGGTGTCGCGGGTGGCTTCCCGTGCCGAGGAGAACCAGCGCTCCTCGTAGTATTCGCCGTACCCGGGCAGGAAGGTTTTGGGGACCACGCCCAGCAGCCGCCCTCCCTGGATCAAGGCCGCGGCGTTGAAGAGCCGGCCGTCCAGGGCCACGGGCAGGCCCACCGCCACCACCATGGGCAGAGAGGCGGTCTCGCGCAGCAGCCACGCCAGGGCCCGCTCCGCACCCGCGACCAGGGTGGAGAGGCTGAAGAAGAGGTCGCCCGCGGTATAGCCCGCGAGGCCCAACTCCGGGAGGACGAGTACCTGCACTCCCCGCTCCCGCGCTTGGTGCACGGTTCGCAGGGACTCCGCGGCGTTGCGCTCGGGGTCGGCCACCGCCACCGGGGGACAAGCCGCCCCCACGCGCAGGAAGCCGAAGGGCGCGGTGGTCATGACTCAGGATACAACGGAACCGACCAGCGACCGCGGGCGGCGCACCCCCGAGCCAACCTCGACGGAAACGGCTGGAACGACGTGCTTTAGGGCCGGTCCAGGAGGCGACTCAGGTGCTGTTTCACGGCTGGCCATTCCGACGCCAAGATCGAAAAGCGCACCGAGTCGCGAGCAACGTAATCGGCCGCCATCCGGTGGGAGCGGAGAATCCCCTCGAACTTGGCGCCGATGCGTTCGAGCGCCGCGCGAGAGCGCTGGTTTCGCGCATCGGTGAAGAAGGAGACGCAGAGAACCTGCCAAGTCTCGAAGGCATGCGTCAGCATGAGCTTCTTGGCCTCGGTATTGGCGGCGGTCCGGATTGCCGAGTGGTTCAGCCAGGTGTAGCCGATCTCGCAGACGTCGGGAGCGTGCTGGCCGTGCCGCGGGTGATGCGGCGGCCACGACCATCGCTCTAGGTTCCAGAATCGCGTCGACCCGATGATGACGCCGTCACTCTTGCGGACGATGGCAAAGGGCACCGCGCTCCCCGCGTCACGCCAGGTCAGCGCGGTATTGACGTAGCTTCTGGTCTCAACCTCGCCCCGCGGGACGGGACTCCACTGATAGAGAGAGGGGTCGGTTGCCGACGCGGCGACCAAGCCGTCGACGTGGCGCTGCTCAAGCGCTTCGAGACGAACGTGCCCCCCGATGAGCACAAGACCTTCGGTTCCCATGTCGTCCACTATGCAATTAGTCTCCCAAGGGCCGCAAACGGTCGGCGGGTGGCGCGTACCGCCCCGGGATCGTGGTCCGGGCCGAGGCAGGAGCGCCGGAGCGCCACCCTCATGGCCGGGGGAGGCTCAGGGGCCCGAAGGTGTGGAGAGGGTCTTGAGGAACGTCACCAGCTGCCAGCGCCGGGCGTCCGGCAGACGAGACCACGACGGCATTCCCGCGCCCAAATCGCCGTTGGTCAGGAACCAATAGAGGTCGCCCGGGGGTGCGCCCTGTACCCGCCGGGACAGGAGCGGGGGTGCCTTGCCCCGGCCCCGGGCGTCATCGCCGTGGCACTCTGCGCAATGACGCAGGTAGAGCTTGTGGCCCGCCCGGATCGCCGACGGATCGCCCGCGAAGGGATTCGACCGCGAAGCGGCGGTCGACGGCGCTCTCGTCACCCCCACCGCATCCGTCCCCCGCTCGTCGTCACTCCCTTCCGCCAAGCCGAGCGTGGCCCACATCGGGAGGAGCAGGGTCATCAGGGCCAGACGGCGGCTCATCTTCCCTCCCCCCCAAAAAGCCCGAGCCGGCGCCCCAGGCCTGGGATCTCATAGGACACGCCGAAGCGGAGCAGGAAGCGGTGGCTGTTGCTGTTCAGGCCGAAGGTCGGGGAAACGCGGAACGTCACCCCGCGTGGATGCATCCAAGCCAGCAGGGGCGCGATGTAGTGGGAGGTGTCCCTGAGCCCGAGGCCTTGGGCGTCGCCCAGGCCGCCATACATCTCCACCCCGAGGACGAAGTTCTCCCGACAAAAGCTGCAAGGGTCGGGCGAAGCGGCCAGGGCCAGCGGCCGGCTGATGCCCACGGAGTAGCCGAACTCCCAGGGGCTATTGGCCAGATTCTTCTCGGCAATGATGTTCTCCGCCAGGTTGAAGCCCCTAAAGTTGCTAGAGAGGATCAGCTTGATCTCCATCTCCCGCTTTCTTACCCGTCGCGCCTGGTCGTTGGGTACAGCGTGGTCCGCTTCGCCGTCGTGCCCCACCACTTCGAGAAGGGTCTTGTCCGCCTCGTTGATGCTTTCAAACTCCATGTAGAGAACGGGGTTGATGCGGTGCTCCAGCCTCTCCAGCCGGAGTCGGTTCTCCCAGCGGAACCCGGTGAAGATCGCGCTGTCGTTCCGGGTGCCCTGGCCGTCGAGATAGAACTCGGTTGTCCACCACCCCTTGACGCCGTACTCGAGCTCGGTCCAGGAAGCCAAGAAGGCACCCCCTCCCCGCTGCGTCCCAAAAATGGGATTGACGGCAATCTCCAGGCTGTCCGGTTCCTCCATCTGGTGGTTGTAAGTAATGAAGAAGGGCCGCTCCTGGGCCTGGGCCTTTTGAGACATGAGGCTCGTGAGCACGATCAGGGAAAGGACTAAAATCCGAATCCCTCGGCTCATTGTTGCTCCCAGTAGATCATATTCAAGTAGTTATATTTAAACTAGTTATGGGTTCGGTCACGGTCATAATGAAAATGAAATTGAATTTCATATTCATTTAAAGTCCGCACTCTATCGAGCCGGTGGTCGCTTGTCAACCGGCCCGGAGGTGGGGCGGAAGAAGTGTGCGCGCCGGGCGCGCTCGGCGCGGAAAAACGCCCGCGTCTTCTTCGGGGGAGGAGCTATACTACGCCCCAATCACAGGGTCCCGATAGCTGCGGTCGGAAGAGCACCCGTGCTCCTTCGACAGGGAGGAGATCGTGAGACACGTCCATGGTGCGCAGGCGCTCGAAGCGCGCGGCCGGGTGGGGCCGGATGGCATGAGGTGGCCCTTCGCCGGGCTCGGACTGCTGGCGCTCGCGGGGGTCTTGGCCCTGCCCGGGACCGCCCGGCCCGAGCCCTCGCCGAAACGCATCCCGATCGCGGTCCTGGACTTCGACTACGGGACCATCCAGGACCGCTGGTGGGGACAGGCCGACATCGGCAAGGGGTTGGCGACGCAGGTCGTGGACGCCCTCGTCGAGGACGGGACGTTCCGGGTCATCGAGCGAGCCAAGCTCGCCACCATACTCGGTGAGCAGGACTTCTCAAAGACCAACCGGGCGGAGCCGGACGCGGCAGCTCTGGCCAAGGTGGGCAAGGTGCTCGGCATCCGCTACATCTTGGCGGGCTCCATCACCAAGTTCGCGAGCTCGGCCAAGAAATTCGGGGGCGGTGCGGCGGGGGCGGTGGCTCGGAGTGTCACCCCTTTGGGAGCCTTCTCCTTTCGGAAGGTCAAGCATGAGGTGGAGCTGACGGCGCGCCTCATCGACACCAAGACCGCGGAGGTGGTGGCTTCGTTCAAGGGCGCCGGCCTCTCCAAGAAGGGCGGCGGGATCGGGCTCGAGACCGGCGCGGGCGGAGAGGGCGCGACCTTGAATATGACCTCGGGCGACTACAAGATCAGCGGCCTCGGCGAGGCCCAGGAACAAGCCGCCCTCGAGCTGGTGCGCAACCTGCTCGCCCAGAGGAGCGAGATCCCCGACTAGGCGGAGGCGGGCCTAACGCGCGGGAAGGAGGCCCACCGGGCAACTCACGCCCGTGCCGCCGAGGCCGCAGTAGCCCTGGGGGTTCTTGGCCAGGTATTGCTGGTGGTACTCCTCGGCGTAGTAGAACTCCGGCGCGTCCAGGATCTCGGTGGTGATGGTGCCGTGGCCGGCGGCCGCGAGCGCCTCCTGGTAGGCGGCGCGGGAGGCCTCGGCGGCGGAGCGCTGGGCCGGGTCGGAGGCGTAGATGCCCGAGCGGTACTGCGTTCCCACGTCGTTTCCCTGGCGCATCCCCTGGGTGGGGTCGTGGCCCTCCCAGAACGCCTTGAGCAGCTGATCGTAGCCCACGACCGAGGGGTCGAAGATCACGCGCACGACCTCGTTATGGCCGGTCTGCCCGGTGCACACCTCCGGGTAGGTGGGGTTGGGGGTGAAGCCACCCGCGTAGCCCACGGCCGTGGTGTGCACGCCCTTGGTCTTCCAGAACTGCTTCTCCGCCCCCCAGAAGCAGCCCATGCCGAAAAGCGCCATCTGCATCCCGGCGGGGAAAGGAGGAAGCAGCGGCGTGCCCAGCACGAAGTGGCGGGCGGGCACGCTCATACGCTCCGCCCGGCCCGGCAGCGCCTCCGCCGGGGACGTCATCTTCAGCTTGCTGCCGCCAAACCTCATCGCTCACCTCCGCCCAGGTCCATTGTCACCCATTAGCCCTCTACCTCCGAGGGCCGCACCCGCCGCGCGCGCAGGGCGCGAAGCTCGGGAATGAGGGCGGCTCCCCGGCGGCGCCGCTCCTGGTTCCACACCACGACGTCGTCGAGCACGCTGTAGGCGGCGGGCACGACGAAGAGGGTGAGGATGGTGGACACGAACATGCCCCCCACGAGGGCGAGGGCCATGGGCCGCTGGGTCTCCGCCCCGGGGCCGAGGGCGAGGGCGGCGGGCAGCGCGCCCGCGATGGTGGCCATAGAGGTCATGAGGATGGGCCGCAGCCGAATGGGGCAGGCCTCGAGCAGGGCCTCCTGGCGGCCGCGCCCCCGTTCCCGGATCTGGTTAGTGAAGTCGACGAGGAGGATCGAGTTCTTCTTGGCGATGCCCATGAGGAGGATGAGCCCCAGCATGCTGTAGACGTTCATGGACTGGCCGCTCACCCAGAGGACGAGAAGGGCGCCGCTCATGCTGAAGGGGAGGGCGAGAAGCACGGTCAGGGGGTGGGTGAAGGCGTTGAACTGGGCGGCCAGGACCATGTAGGCCACGGCGAGGCCCATGATGAAGGCGAAGAACAAGGAGTTGAAGGACTCCTGGAAGGCCTGGCTGCTCCCGGAGGGGATGGCCCGATAGCCGTCGGGGAGGATCTTCCGCGCCAGGTCCTGGGAGACCCGGATGGCCTCGGCCTGGGAGACCCCCGGGAGCACGTTCGCGAAGACCGTGATCGCGCGTTCCCGGTCCTTGCGGGTGATGGCCTGGAGAGTCGGGCGCTGCTCGATGCGCACCAGATCCCCCAGGCGCACCAGCGATCCGCTCGCCGTCCGCACCAGAAGGCGGTCGATGTCCTCGGGCCGACCCCGCTGGGGGGCGAGGAGGCGCACGCGGATGTCGTAGCGGCGCCCCTTGTCCTTGAACTTCCCCACCCGCTCCCCCCCGATGGCGGCGTTGACCGTCTCTCCGATGTCCGCCATGCTGACCCCGAGGTCGGCGGCCCGGTTGCGGTTGGGCACGACCTGGACTTCGGGCATCCCCACCTGGTAGTCGCTGTCCACGTCGGTGACGAGGCCGGACTGGCGCATCTGCTCCATCAGCTCCTGGGTGGCGTGGGCGAGGGTCTCCCAGTCCCGGCCCCGGATGGCCAGCTCCACCGGGAACCCGCGGCTGGTGCTGAAGCCCTGCTGGGAGGGATCCTGCATGATCGCGCGTACGCCTGGTATTTGGTTCCAGGCCCGGCGCACCACGTCCATCAGCTCCTCCTGGGTGAGGCGGCGCCCCTTGCCGGGATCGCGCGGGCGCTGCCCGGGCTCCTTCAGGGTCACGAAGACGAAGCCGGTGTTGACCTCGCCCCCTCCGAAGCCCCCGATGACGCCGAAGTAGCGCTCCACCTCGGGCCGCGTGCTCAGGAACTCCTCGGCCTGCTTGAAAGCGCGGTTGGTGGCGTCGAGGCTCGTGCCCACCGGGGTCAGGATCCGGGCCATGAACATGTTCGTGTCCTGGCTGGGGATGAACTCCATGCGGAGCAGCTTCAGAAGCCCGAGGGAGAGCACGAAGAAGACGAGCGCACCTGCGAGGACCCAGAGCCGGTGCTGAAGCGCCGGCTTCAGCCACTCCAGGTAGGACGCGGACAACCGGTGGAATAGGCGCTCCACGGCCCGGCCGAACCGCCCCTGCCGCTCCCCCACCTCCAAGAACTGGGAGCAGCGCATGGGGGCCAGGGTCAGGGCCTCGAGGAGCGAGAGGAGCACGGCCACGGAGATAGTGACCCCGAACTGGAAGAAGAACTTGCCGATGATGCCCTTCATGAAGGCCACGGGGAGGAAGATGGCCACGATGGCGGCGGTGGTGGCGGCGGCGGCAAAGGTGATCTCCCGCGCTCCCACCGAGGCGGCGGTGACCTTCCCCAGACCCTTCTCCCGGTGCCGGTAGATGTTCTCGAGGACCATGATCGCGTCGTCCACCACGATCCCCACGGTCAGGGAGAGGCCGAGGACGGTGAAGGTATTGAGCGTGAAGCCGAAGAAGTACATCACGATGAAGGTGCCCAGGATGGAGGTGGGGATGGCCAGGAGCACGTTCAAGGTGGAGGAGAGGGAGCCCAGGAACAGCCAGCAGACGCAACCGGTCAGGAGGGCGGCCAGGAAGAGCGTGAACAGGATCTCGTGGATGGCGTCCTCCACGTAGGTGGTGGCGTCGAAGTTGACGGTCAGGGTGAGCCCCTCCGGGAGTTGGCTCTGCAGTTCCAGCATCTTCGCCTTGGCGTCCCGCCCCACCTGGACGGCGTTGGCTCCCCGCAGCTTCTTGAGTCCGAAGCCCACCGAGGGGAGGCCGTTGGCCCGGGCCATGCGACGCCGGTCCTCGAGGCCGTCCTCCACCACCGCCACGTCCTTGAGCCGGACGGGGGCCCCGCTCTTGTAAGTCACGACCAGGCTGCGGAAGGTCTCGACGTCGATCGCCTCCCCCTCCGCGCGGACGTTCATCTCCCGCTCCGGGGTCTCGATGCGGCCCGCGGGCACCTCCAGGTGTTCGCGCTGGATGGCCCGGGTCACGTCCTGTACGGTCAGCCCCAGGGCCTCCATCCGTCCCGCGTCGAACCAGACCCGGATGCTGCGCTCCCGGTACCCTCCGAGCTGGATCTCGCCCACCCCCTCGATGGTCTGGAACTGGGGTTTGAGCACGTTGCGGATGTAGTCGGCCATGAAGTTGGGGGGCCGGTTCCCCGCCAGCGCAAACCAGAGGATGGGCTGGTCTTCGGGATTGGTCTTGGTGATGATGGGCGGGTCTATCTCGCGGGGGAGGCGGCGGGCGGCCTGGGCCACCCGGGTCTGAACGTCCTGGAGGGCGGCGTCGATGTTGCGGGAGAGGTCGAACTCCACCGTGATGTTGGCCGCGCCCTGCCGGGAGGTGGAGGAGATCTGCTTGATTCCTTCGATCGAGGTCACCGCGTCCTCGATGAAGTCCACTACGTCCGTCTCCATGATCTCGGGGGAGGCCCCCTCGTAGGTCACGGCGATGTTGACGACGGGGAAATCCACGTCGGGGTTTTCGCTCACCCCCAGCCCCTTCACCACCCCCCCGAAGCCGGTGTAGCAGATCAGGCCGAAGCCGATGAGGGCCGCCATCAGCATCCAGGCAAAGACATGGTTGCGGATGGAGATGTCGGCGAGGGTCATGCCGGTGGCAATCTTCTGCGGATCCTCCTTCCCCTCCGGATCCTCCCCGCGCCCGCCCGGCCGCTCTTCGTCCGTCATTCCGACTTCTCCGGTCGCGGGGACTCCGGCGCGGCCTGAAGAGGAACGCCCTCCGAGAGGCGGTCCGAGCCCTCCACCACCACCGTTTCCCCGCCCTGGAGCCCGGAGACGATCTCCACCCGCCCCCCCGTCGTGCGCAGACCGATCTGGACCGGGCGCAGGCGCGCCTTGCCGTTCTCCACCGCGTAGATCACGAAGCCGCGCTCGCTGGCCTGGACCGCCCCCTCCGGCACCACGAGGGCGTTCTTGCGAGACTCCGCGGCCAGGGTCACCTCCGCGAAGAACCCGGGCTTCAGGACCCCGGGGTTCGCCACCCAGGCCAGCACCTCGACCTGGCGCGTGGTGGGGTCTGCCACCTGGCCCACATGGTAGATGCGGGCGGGAAAGTCCTTTGAGGCCACCCGGAAGCCCACGGTGTCGCCCTCCTTGGCGTGGAGGGACTCCACCTCCGAGACTTTGAAGCGCAGGCGCAACCGGCTCACATCCACCAGGGTGGCGAGGACGTTGCCGTTCTTCACGAACTCGCCCGTATCCACGGCCCGGGTATTGATGACGCCGGCCTGGGAGGGCCGCACCTCGGAGCGCCGCCGGTTCTGCCGCGCCCAGTCCCAAGCCGCCTTGGCGGCGGCCGTCTCCGCGCTCAGGCGCTCCGTCTCCTGACGCGAACGGTTGAGCTCCTCGTGCGCGACCAGTTGGTCGCGGGCCAGGTCCTCGCGCCGTTGGAGATCCCCCTCCGCCCGGTGGAGGTCGGCCAGGGTCTTCTTATAGGTGGCCTCGGCTCCCTCCGCCTCCAGCCGGTATCGCTCGGGGTCGATGCGGAGCAAGACCGTTTCCGGCGTGACCCGGTCGCCCTCGTGGAAGCGAACGTCGGTCACCGCCCCCTCCACCTCGGCCGTGACGTGGACGAGATCCTGGGCCTCGAGGGACCCCAGGGCCTTGATCTGGTAGACGACGTCCTCGATCACGACCGGCGCCACCCGCACCGTGAGGGACGGACGGCCGCCGGCGGCCCGGGTCGCCGGCTGCGCCCCCCCGCAGCCCGGGGAGAAGACGGAGGGCAGCAGGACGAGACCGAGGAACCGGATGTAAGGCACGATGTGACCTTTCCCGGGCAGGCTTCCCACCCGGCAACATCGCATTCTCCGCGAGTAGGGGACGCTTTCCAAGCGCGGGCGGCTCGAGGGGACGTAAAATGATGTGCTGCCCCTTCAAGAGATTGATCTTCTCCAGGAGGGTGCGGGGGAAGCCTGATGCGGGAGACCAGCCTCATCGTGACCCTGGCCGTGGCCGTGGCCGCCGGTTGCGGCCACGAGGCGCCGACCGTCACCGCCACCCCTACGCCCGAGGCTTGCGCCGCGGGCACGCCGCTAGCGGGAACGCCCCCCCTGACCGCGACCCTGGTGGCCAGCGGCTTCGAGATCCCGCTCGACCTTCAGGCCCCTCCCGGGGACCGGGACCGCGTCTTCGTGGTGGAGCAGGTCGGGGTCATCAAGATCGTGAAGGCGGGAACGGTCCTGGCCACGCCCTTCCTGGACATCCACACCAAGACCCGCCCCGGAGGGGAGCAGGGGTTGCTCGGCCTCGCCTTCCACCCCCAATACGCAACCAACCACCGCTTCTATGTGAACTACACGGATCGACAGGGGGATACCCACATCTCGGAATTCCAGTCCTCCTCCACCAGCCCCGATTTCGCGGACCCCGCGACGGAGAGGGAACTCCTTTACCAGCATCAGCCCTTCCCCAACCACAACGGCGGAGGGCTGGCCTTCGGCGGGGACGGCATGCTCTACGTCGGCCTGGGCGATGGAGGGTCGGGCGGCGATCCTTTTGGCAACGGCCAGAACTTGAAGACACCCCTAGGCAAGATGCTGCGCTACGACGTGGATCACGGCGTCCCCCCCGACAACCCATTCCTGAGCTCCCCCGGGGCCTTCCCCTACATCTGGGCCTACGGCCTGCGCAATCCTTTCCGCTTCGCCTTCGACCGCGCCACGGGAGACCTCTACATCGGGGATGTGGGGCAGAACCTCCACGAGGAGGTCGACGTGGCGCTGGCCCCTCGCCACGGAGGCGAGAACTACGGCTGGAACATCATGGAGGGGCTCTCCTGCTACGCCCCCTCTTCGGGCTGCAACCAGGCGGGCCTCACCCTGCCCGTGCTCGACTACGGCCACGATCAAGGCTGCGCCATCATCGGGGGCGTGGTATACCGCGGCTGCCTCATGCCCGGCTATGCGGGCACGTATTTCTACGGGGACGAATGCAGCGCATTCGTGCGCTCTTTTCGTATGAAGGGAGGAACGGTGACGGAGCAGAAGGACTGGACGGCGAGCGTGGGTAAGGGACTTCAGAACATCTCCTCCTTCGGGGTGGACGCCGACGGCGAGATTTACATCGTGGAGTACGCGGGCCGGCTCTTCAAGATCGTTCCCGCCCCCTGAGCGGCCCATGCTGAAGAAAGTCCTCATCGCGGGAACCCTCGCCGGCGGCCTTCTCTTTGCGCTGCTGCTCATTCTTCTCCTGACGAACTTCGACTCACCCCGTCTAGGGAAGGCCGCTCTGGATCGAGCGAGCTCGGCCACGGGCGTGCAGCTGCATGCAAAGGCCTTCCGGCTGAACCTCTTGCGAGGTCTGGTGCTGGAGGGAGTGGAAGCCGCCGCCACCGCACCCGTCCACGCGGAAGTGCACCTGGATCGGCTCGTGTTCCAGCACCGATGGTTGCCGCTGCTCACGGGCCGGGTGGCCGTGGACCGGGTCCTCGTAGACGGGCTGCGGCTCAAGGTGAGCCTGCCCAGCGCGGCCAGGGGGGCGAGCGCGGCCCCCGCTCGGGCCCGGCCCACGCCCGCCCAGGGCGCGGCCGCCCTCGCGGTCGAGGTCTCCGAGGTCGCGCTCCGGCGCGCCTCCATGGAGGTCTTCACCGAGGGCCAGAAACAACCGACCGCCACCCTGAAGGGCCTCGACCTGCTCCTCCGCAACCTGGACCTCGAGCCGGGGGCGGAGGGCGTGGCGGCCGCCCTGTCCGGGGAGGGCAACCTCCGGATCGAGGAGATCGCGTTCGCGACCACGCACGTGCGCGACGTGCAGGGCGAGCTCAACCTTCGGAAGGGGCACCTCGAGGTGCGGGGAGCGCGCTTCACCACCGAGGAGGGTCGGTTCGAGGCCGGGTTCACGGCCGAGCTCGCCCGCACCCCCCTGCGCTACACGCTCACCCTCAAAGGGGACTTGGACATCAACGCCTCGGCGGGGGCGGGCAAAGGGGGCGGATTCGGTCCCGGCTCTCTGGACATGAAAGGGGAGGGCGAGGGGGTGGAGTCGACGGGCCTCAAGGGGACGGGCGTCTTCAAGCTCGCCGCGGGCCGGCTCCCCGCCACGCCCCTGCTGGCGGGGATCGAGAAGGCCCTGGGCCGGACAAGCCTGGCCGGATCTCCCTACAAGGCCACCCAGACCACGTTCCGGGCCGAGAACGACCGCATCTCCTTCGACCGCTTTCCCATCGAGTCGGAGAAGCTGGCCCTCGACTGCGAGGGCTGGTCGAGCATGGAGGGGGCGATCGGGATGAGCCTGATCGTGCGCACTCCCCGCCAGGGGCTCAGGATCGCGGGGGTGCCGGACGAGGTCTTCGATGGCCTGACCGACGAGAAAGGCTGGGTGGCCATACCCCTCAAGGTCACGGGGACCGAGCTCCAGCCAAGGGTCCTGCCCGACACCGAGGCCCTCATGGGCGAGGCGCGCAAGGGAGCCAAGAAGGCGCTCGAGAAGAAGGCCGCCGGCCGGTTGAAGGACCTGTTCAAGCGCTAGCCACCTCGGATCGTGATCGAGTCCGGTCTCCTACCCCCGGGGCACTCCTCGGCTCGGTCGCAACCAACGGCCCGGGCGTCACCTTCGGTGAACGCGCGGCTCACGGCCCCTTCCCGCCGGGCGGTGGTGGCGCCTCGTGGTGATGTTCGTGCGCCGGCTTGGCCGCGTCCTTAGGGGGGCCGTCCACCTTGAAGGCACGGGTGCCCTTCGGCTGCTCGTACCAACCAGGGTCCTCGTAGCTCGTGATCCCCTCCCGGATCTTGACCACCGTGAACATCCCTCCCATCTCGATGTTTCCGAAGGGGCCGGTGCCGGTCATCATGGGCAGGGTGTTCTCGACGCCCCGCGCGTGCTCGGCGTGGCTGGCGTGCTCGGCCATGCCGTCCGAGCCCATCGCGGTATAGCCGGGGATGAGCGCGCCGATGCTTCGCTCGACGGCGGGGCGGTCGATCCCGATCATGTTGGGGATCGCGTGGTTCATGGCGTTCATGGCGTGGTGGGTCTTGTGGCAGTGCAGGATCCAGTCCCCGGGCACCTCGGCCACGAACTCGACGGCGCGGGTCGTGCCCGGAGCCACGTCGACCGTGGTCTCCGGCCACTGGGCGGTCTTCGGGATCTGGCCGCCGTCGGTCTCCACGACCCAGAAGCGATGCCCGTGGACATGCAGGGGGTGGCTGTCCATGCTGACGTTCGCAAAGCGCAGCCGCACCCGGTCGCCCCGTCGCGCCACCAGGGGGGCCGTTCCCGGGAAGGCCCGGCTGTTGAAGGTGAAGATGTTGAAGTCCGTCATGACGCTCGGGTTCGGGGTGTAGGTCCCGGGCTCCACCAGCCACTCGTGGGCGAAGATGCAGAAGTCCCTGTCAATCGGGGGGTCGGGCGGCTGTTTGGGATGGATGATGAAGAAGCCCATCATCCCCAGCGCCATCTGCACGGTCTCGTCGGCGTGCGGGTGGTACATGTACGTGCCGTGCTGCCGGAGCGTGAACTCGTAGGAGTAGGTCTCCCCGGGCTCGATCGGGGGCTGGTTGAGGCCGGCCACGCCGTCCATGCCATTGGGCAGGAAGATCCCGTGCCAATGGATGCCCGTGTGCTCCGGTAGCCTGTTGGTGACCAGGATGCGCACGCGGTCGCCCTCCACGGCCTCGATCGTGGGCCCCGGCGTGAGGCCGTTGTAGCCCCAACAGTTCACGACCATGCCCGGCGCGAACTCGCGCTTGACCGGCTCCGCGATCAAGTGGAATTCCTTGGCCCCGTCCTTCATCACCCAGGGCAGGCTTGCGCCGTTGGGGGTGACGACCGGCGTGTAGGGCAGCCGGCCGGGGCGGGGTCCGGTCGCCCGGGAGGGCACCGACGCCTCGGACCCGCCGGGCCTATCGTGGCCGGCATGCGGATCCTCCTGGGCCAGCGCGCGGCTCCCCGCGCCGCGGCCCAGGCGATCCAGGAACGCCGAGCCCGCGGTGAGGGCGCATCCGAGCAGGTATCGCCTCCTCGTGAACGTCACGGGTTGCCTCCTTCCTTCGATGCCGCGCTCGGCTCCCCCCCGGGGTGAAGCCGCCCCCCCACCGCCCGCTCGAGCTCGGTGCGGGCGATCCAGTAGTCCCGCCAGGCCTGGATATGGGCGCGTTCGGTCTGCGCTTCCGCCTGCTTGGCCAGCAGAAGCTCGTAAGTGCCCTTGAGCATCATGTTGTAGCCCTTGAGGGTCAGGTCCAGGATCCGCGCGCGCTCCGGGAGCAGGACGCGCGCGTAGTAGCGGGCCAGGTCGCGGGTGGCGAGGACGAGATCGCGCGCGTGGCGCACCTCCGAGCGGGCGTTGATGGCCAGGGCCTCGAGCTGCCGCTGGGCCTGCCGGTGCTGGGCCTCCAGGCGGGCGATGGAAGCCCGGCCGGTGTCGAAGATCGGCAGCTGCAGCGCGAGCGACGGGCCCGTCACGAGCTGCCCGGCGGTGTCCCGCTCGCCCTGCAAACCGACGTTGATGCCCAGGGGGAAGTAGCGGGTCCCTCGCTTCAGGGCGAGCGCCCGGCCCACGAGGTCCACCCCCCACCGCGCCGCCGCCACGTCCAGGCGCTGGGAGATGGCCAGTGACTCGAGCCCCGAGAGGGGGATCTCCTCGTCGGGGATCTCCGGGAGCTGGCTCGCCATTCTCCAGTTCGTGTCGGGGCCCCAGAGCCCGAGGAGGCGGTTGAGGCGCTCCCGGTCGGCGCGCACCTGCATGCCTTCGAAGGCCACCTCGACTCGCGACTGGTCGAGGGCGGCTCGATAGTTCGCAAGGTCGAGGTCGTTCAGGGTGCCCGCCTCGTGCTGCTTCTGCGCAAACTCGGCGGCGGCGCGGTTCACCTCCACGACCAGCTCCAGCCGCGTGCGAAGCTGCTCCCCGGCCTGCAGGTTGAAGTAGGCGGTCTTGACCTCGGCCATGAGCCCGAGAACCTCGTTTCCGAGGCGAAGCTTGGTCTGCTCGAGCTCGGCGGCGCGGATCTTCCTGCGGAGAGGCCGCGTGAGGATGTCGAGCACGTCCTCGACAAGGCCCACCTCCACGT
>DATMML010000122.1 GCA_035570235.1 Vicinamibacteria bacterium
GACCTGATCACCCCCATTGCGATGGAGAAGGGGCTGCGGTTCGCGATCCGGGAGGGCGGGCGGACGGTGGGCGCGGGCACCGTGACCGAAATCCTGGAGTAGGGCGGACCCCAACGGAAGCCGGGGAGATAGAAGGGTAAAGCGGGCCAAATGCGCGACAACATCATTCTTCAGTGTCCGGAATGTAAGCGGCGGAACTACGCCACCACCAAGAACAAGAAGAAGACCACGGAGCGGCTGGAGCTCAGCAAGTTCTGCCGCTTCTGCCGCAAGCACACCGCGCACAAGGAAACGAAGTGATGAGCTGGCCGGTGCGCGTTGACTCGTGGCGGGGGGCCGTGGGCAATCCGTGGCGCCTCCAGCACAAATCACAGGCCAGTAGCTCAACTGGTGGAGCACCGGTCTCCAAAACCGGGGGTTGGGGGTTCGAGTCCCTCCTGGCCTGCCAGACGAGCCCGGGAGGCCCGGGCCGCGGGTGTGGTGGTGGCGGTTCGGTCGGAGGGGACTGAATGGCGGTGGCCGACGTGGACAAGGCGGACAAGATGGAGAAGGTGACGACCGGCGGGGAGGGCGCGGGCGGGGGATCGCAGCTGCCGGCCTGGCTCTCCACGCCCCTGGGCTGGGGACCGCGGAAGTTCGCCGAGCTCAAGGCCTTCCTCAGCGACGTGAGGAGCGAGCTCAAGAAGGTGACCTGGCCGGCCTGGCCGGAGGTCTACTCCACGACCGTGGTAGTGGTGGCCACTTCCGTCTTCTTCGGGTTCTATCTCTGGAGCCTGGACCTGGCCTTCTCGCGGATCCTCTCTCAGGTCTTGAAGAGGTAGGCGATGGTGGAAATGGAAACCCTGATGTCCAAGCAGTGGTACATCGTGCACACCTACTCGGGCTTCGAGAAGAAGGTGTCGGAGAGCTTGCGTCAGCGCGCCAAAGCCTATGGCTTGGACGACCACATCGGCCGCATCGAGATTCCCACCGAGGAAGTGGTGGAGATGAAGGGGGGCAAGAAAGTGCAGACCGCCACCCGCTTCTTCCCCGGCTACATCCTGGTCGAGATCGAAACCGAAGAGGGCCCGGACGGCAAGAAGATCCCCGACTCCACCTGGCACCTGGTCAAGAACACCCCCAAGGTGACGGGTTTCGTGGGCTCCGGCAACCGCCCCGTGCCCCTCTCCCAGGAGGAGGCGGACCAGATCTTCCACCAGGTCAAGGAATCGATCGAGAAGCCGAAGCCGAAGTACACCTTCGAGCGCGGGGAGGGCGTGCGCATCATCGACGGCCCCTTCTCGAACTTCCAGGGGGTGGTGGAGGAGGTCAACCTGGACCGGAACACCCTCAAGGTCATGGTCACCATCTTCGGCCGGTCCACCCCGGTGGAGCTGGACTTCCTGCAGGTGGAGAAACTCTGAGCGAAGGCAGGATATGAAGAAAGTCGTCGGACAGATCAAGCTCCAGATTCCGGCCGGGAAGGCCACCCCCGCCCCCCCCGTGGGCCCCGCCCTTGGCCAGGCGGGGGTGAACATCATGGACTTCTGCAAGGCCTTCAACGCCAAGACCGCCAAGGACGACGGCCTCATCATCCCCGCCGTGATCACGGTGTACGCCGACCGCTCCTACTCCTTCATAACCAAGACCCCGCCCGTGGCCGTGCTCATCAAGCGGGAGGCCGGAATCGCCAAGGGGAGCGGCGAGCCCAACAAGAACAAGGTCGGGAAGATCACCATGAAGCAGGTCGAGGCCATCGCCAAGTTGAAGATGCCCGACCTGACCGCGAACGATCTGCAGGCGGCGGTCAACACGGTCTTAGGCACTGCGCGCAGCATGGGGGTGGAGATCGCGGGCTGAGAACCGCTCATCTGGACCACCGGCCGCCCGTCGGGGGCGGCGCGGGTGGGAGACAGCCCCCGGGGCTGTCGAAGGAGAGGGAATGGGAAGGGTCGGGAAGAAGTACAAGAAAGCAAAGGAAGTGGCGGCGACCAAGCAGCACTACTTGCTGCCGGAGGCGGTGTCGACCGTCACCAAGACCGCCTTCGCGAAGTTCGACGAGACGGTGGAGGTCGCCTTGCGGCTGGGGGTGGACCCCAAGCACGCCGACCAGATGGTCCGGGGCACGGTCATCCTCCCCCATGGTCTGGGGGGCAAGGCCAAGCGCGTGCTCGTCGTCGCCTCGGGGGAGAAGCTGAAGGAAGGCCAGGACGCGGGGGCCGACCACGTGGGCGGCGAGGACATGGTGGCCAAGATCCAGGAGGGCTGGCTGGAGTTCGACGCTGTGGTGGCCACCCCGGACATGATGAAGTCGGTGGGCAGGCTGGGAAAGGTACTGGGGCCCCGCGGCCTCATGCCCAACCCCAAGACGGGTACCGTGACCTTCGACGTGGGCCGGGCGGTCAAGGAAATCAAGTCCGGGAAGGTGGAGTACCGGGTGGACAAGACGGCCATCATCCACGCCCCCATCGGCAAGGTCTCGTTCGGCCCCGAGAAGCTCCTGGACAACGCGAAGGTGCTGATCGAGAGCGTGCTGAAGGCAAAGCCGGCGGCGTCCAAGGGCAAGTACGTCAGGTCCATCGCGCTGTCGTCGACCATGGGTCCCGGAGTGCGCGTCGACGTCGCCTCCGTGGAAGAGCAGTCGTAGGGCGGGGGAGAACATGAATCGCACCGAGAAGCAGGCCCTCATCGACGATCTCCACACCGAGTTCGGCCGGTCCCCCCACGCCATCCTCGTGGATTTCCGCGGGCTCAGCGTTCCCGCGGTGACCGAGTTCCGGCGGAAGGTTCGCCAGGCCGGCTCCCGCTATCGGGTGGTAAAGAACTCCCTGGCTCTGCGCGCCCTCAAGGACACCCCTCTCGAGAAGCTGGGGCCCCAGTTCGACCAGACCACGGGGGTGGCCTACACGGTCACCGATCCCGTGGTCCTGGCCAAGGTGCTGGTGGACTTCGCCAAGGAGCATCCGGCCTTGAGCGTGAAGGGTGGGCTCGTCTCCGGCAGCCAGGTACTGGACGCGGCGGGGGTGAAGGCCCTCTCCGCCATGCCCAGCCTGCCCGAGCTGCGGGCCCGGCTGCTCGGCCTCATGAGCGCCCCCGCCCAGAAGCTAGTGCGTCTCCTGAATGCGCCCGGCACCAAGCTAGTCCGGGTCCTGGAAGCGCGCCGGCAGAAGGAAGAGAGCCGGCAATAAACATGGGTTTCGTAGCGTCGATTTTTCTTGGGAAGAAGGGAAGAAATGGCTGACATTCAGACGATCGCGAACCAGCTCAGCGAGCTCACGGTCATGCAGATGGCCGAGCTAGGGAAGCTGCTGGAGGAGAAGTGGGGCGTCTCGGCGGCAGCGGCCCCGGTGATGGTGGCGGCCGCGGGGGCTCCCGCAGCGGGCGCGGCGGCGGCTCCGGAGGAGAAGACGGAGTTCGCCGTCCACCTCATGGGTGCGGGCGACAAGAAGATCAACGTGATCAAGGTCGTGCGCGAGGTCACGAGCCTGGGCCTCAAGGAGGCCAAGGACCTGGTGGACGGGGCTCCCAAGCTGGTCAAGGAGGGGATCTCCAAGGAAGAGGCGGCCGCGATCAAGAAGAAGTTTGAAGACGTGGGAGCCCAAGTCGAGGTCAAGTAGTCCACCCGCCGGCGGTCGACAGCGAGTGGAAAGGGCATTTTTGGCGTCGAAGGCTGAGCGCGGGGGAAGGTGTGTTCGCCCCCGGTCTGCTCATTTGGGGAGAGCGGCGTCCCGCCGCGCCCTGGGGTACTAGAAAAAGATGTACACGGCCTCGAAGAACATTTATCGCGATCGAGTGGATTTTGCCAAGATCAGCACCTCGATTCCCATCCCCAACCTGATCGAGATCCAGAAGAACTCCTACGAGCGCTTCCTGCAGATGAGGGTTCTGCCCGGGGAGCGGGAGGACGCGGGCTTGCAATCCGTTTTCAAGAGCGTCTTCCCCATCACCGACCTCCGGGAGAACTGCTCGCTGGAGTTCGTGGACTACTCGATCGGGAACTGGGAGTGCAAGTGCGGTCGCATGGTGGGACTGGACAAGCTGGGGCGGCCCTGCACCTTCTGCGGGGCGACCCTCATCACCGATCCCCGCGGAGACCGCGAGATCCATTGCCTGAAGTGCGGCCACCTGAACGAGAACCGGCCCGTTACCTGCGAGACCTGCGACGAGCCCGTGGGGCTGAAGCTCAAGTACGACGTGGACGAATGTCAGGAGCGGGGCATGACCTTCGCCGTCCCCTTGAAGGTCACCATCCGTCTCGTGGTCTGGGACAAGGACCCGGAGACGGGGGCCAAGACCATCCGCGACATCAAGGAGCAGGAGGTCTACTACGGGGACATCCCGCTCATGACGGAGAACGGGACCTTCATCATCAACGGCACGGAGCGGGTCATCGTGAGCCAGCTCCACCGCTCCCCGGGGGTCTTCTTCTCCCAGCCCGAGAAGGGGCTGTTCGCGGCCCAGGTCATCCCCTACCGGGGGAGCTGGATTGAGTTCGAGTACGACTCGAAGAACCTGCTCCACGTCCGCATCGACCGTAAGCGGAAGTTCCTGGCTAGCGTCTTCCTGCGCGCCCTGGGCCTAAAGAACGACACCGAGGTCCTGAAGACGTTCTACAAGTGGGACCGGATCCAGGTCCGGGAAGGCAAGCTCTTCTGGAAGGTCTCCGAGAACCTGGTGGGCCTGAAGCTCAGCAAGACCATCTACGGCCCCAAGGACTCGGCCGGGCGGCGCGAGGAGGTGCTGCACGCGGGCAAGAAGATCACGACCGCCGTCCTCCAGCACATGCAAAAGCTGGAGGTCGAGGATGTGGAGGTCACGGAGGCGGACCTGGAGGGCGCCTTCTCGGTGGCCGACATCGCGGACCCCCGGACGGGCGAGGTGGTCTTGGAGGCCAACGAGGCCCTGACTCCGCGCGCCCTCTCCGTGATCCTGGCCGAAGAGAGCCAGGTCAGCTCCTTCGAGATCATCTTCCTGGAGCGGGACGAGATCGGGCCCATGATGTCGATGACGGTCAAGAAGGACTCGATCAAGTCCCCGGAGGAGGCCCTGATCGAGATCTATCGGCGCATGCGGCCGGGGGACCCCCCCACCCTCGACTCCTCCCGCAATCTCTTCGAGGGGATGTTCCTGAACCCCCAGAAGTACGACTTCTCGCGGGTGGGCCGGCTGAAGCTCAACACCAAGCTGGGCCTGGGCACGCCCCTCTCCGAGAAGATCCTGCACCCCCAGGACATCCACGCCGTGATCGCCTTCCTCCTGAAGCTACGCCGCAGCCCCCAGGACGTGGACGACATCGACCACCTGGGCAACCGCCGGGTGCGCAGCGTGGGCGAGCTGCTGGAGAACCAGTTCCGGATCGGCCTCGTGCGCATGGAGCGCGCCATCAAAGAGAAGATGAGCGTCTATCAGGAGATGGCCACGGCCATGCCCCACGACCTCATCAACGCGAAGCCGGTCATGGCCAGCATTCGGGAGTTCTTCGGGTCCAGCCAGCTCAGCCAGTTCATGGACCAGACGAACCCGCTCTCCGAGATCACCCACAAGCGGCGGCTCTCCGCCCTCGGTCCGGGCGGGCTCAGTCGCGAGCGGGCGGGGTTCGAGGTGCGGGACGTGCACCCCACCCACTACGGGCGGATCTGTCCCATCGAGACCCCGGAAGGGCCGAACATCGGCCTCATCTCCAGCCTCTCCTGCTTTGCCCGCATCAACGAGTTCGGCTTCATCGAGAGCCCGTACCGAAAGGTCAAGAGCGGGAGGGTCCTCGACTACTACCAGGTCCTGGACGCGGGCGAGGCTCCCTACAAGGTCGGTGACATCGTCGAGCGCGACGAGATGGAGCGCGAGAACGCGGCCGTGAAGAACCGCAAGAAGAAGCCGGCGGACGTGGAGCCTTACTGCTTCTACCTGTCCGCCTGGGAAGAGGACAAGTACACCATCGCCCAGGCCAACATCAAGCTCGCCGAGGACGGCGGCATCGTGGAGGACCGCGTCTCCGCCCGCAAGACCGGCAACTTCGTCCTCGCCAAGCGCGAGGAGATCGACTACGTGGACGTGTCGCCCAAGCAGCTGGTGTCGGTGGCCGCCTCCCTCGTACCCTTCCTCGAGAACGACGACGCCAACCGAGCCCTCATGGGCTCCAACATGCAGCGGCAGGCGGTGCCCCTCCTCCGCGCGGAGGCGCCCCTGGTGGGCACGGGCATGGAGCACATCACGGTCAAGGACTCGGGGGCGGCCGTGGTCTGCCGACGGGCGGGGGTGGTGGACTCCGCGGACTCCCGCCGGATCATCATCCGGGTCGAGGCCCAGGAGGGCCCCGACAAGGGCAAGGAGATCGGGGCCGATATCTACAACCTGACCAAGTTCAAGTGCTCGAACCAGAACACAAGCATCAACCAGAAGCCGATCGTCAGAGTGGGCTCGCACGTGGCCAAGGGTCAGATCCTGGCCGACGGGCCCTGCACCGACCTGGGCGAGCTGGCCCTGGGCCGCAACGTGCTCGTGGCCTTCATGCCCTGGCGCGGCTACAACATCGAGGACGCCATCCTGGTCAGCGAGAAGCTGGTCAAGGATGACATGTACACCTCGATCCACATCGAGGAGTTCGAGATCGAGGCCCGCGACACCAAGCTGGGCCCGGAAGAGGTCACCCGCGACATCCCCAACGTCTCGGAGTCCCTCCTCAACAACCTGGACGAGAGCGGAATCATCCGCATCGGGGCCAGCGTGAAGCCGGGCGACATCCTGGTGGGCAAGGTCACGCCCAAGGGCGAGACCCAGCTCACCCCTGAGGAGAAGCTGCTGCGTGCGATCTTCGGGGAGAAGGCGGGCGACGTGCGCGACGCTTCCCTCGTTTGCCCGCCCGGCATCGAGGGGATCGTGGTGGACGTCAAGATCTTCTCCCGCAAGGGCGTGGAGAAGGACGAGCGCGCCCGCCAGATCGAGGATGCGGAGCTCTTCCTGATGGAGAAGAACCTGCGGGACGAGATCCGCATTCTCCAGGATGAGCGCGACAAGCGCATCGAGGACCTGCTGGAGGGCAAGAACGCCACCGCCGACCTCGTCAACGTCAAGGGCGAACGTGTGATCAAGAAGGGACAGCTCTTGTCCCGCGACGTCCTCCAGAAGCTTCGCCACTCCGACATCTTGAAGCTCCGGGTGAAGGGGGATGACGACGAGGACATGGAGGCCCAACTCTCCGAGGTTGTGGACAAGACCGAGCGCCAGATCGAGGTCTTGAAGGCCTTGTTCGTGGAGAAGGAGAGCCGGCTGAAGCGGGGGGACGAGCTGCCCCCCGGGGTCATCAAACTGGTCAAGGTCTTCGTGGCCATGAAGCGCAAGCTCAGCGTGGGGGACAAGATGGCGGGCCGCCACGGCAACAAGGGGGTCATCGCCCGCATCCTGCCCGAGGAGGACATGCCCTACCTCCCGGACGGCACCCCGGTGGAGATCGTGCTGAATCCGCTGGGCGTCCCCTCCCGTATGAACGTGGGCCAGATCCTGGAGACCCACCTCGGGTGGGCGGCCAAGGTCCTGGGCCTGCATTTCGCGAGCCCGGTCTTCGACGGAGCCACCGAGAAGGAGATCAAGGGCTACCTCGTGCAGGCCAACGATCGGGAAGGCGAGGTCAACAACCTGCGGCCGAACCTCCTGAAGGCGGGCAAGATCACGCTCGTCGACGGCATGACCGGGGAACGCTTCGAGCAGAAGGTCACGGTTGGCTACATCTACATGCTCAAGCTCTCCCACCTCGTGGACGACAAGATCCACGCCCGCTCCATCGGCCCTTACTCCCTGATCACCCAGCAGCCGCTGGGGGGCAAAGCCCAGTTCGGCGGCCAGCGCTTCGGGGAGATGGAGGTCTGGGCCCTGGAGGCCTACGGGGCGGCCCACATCCTGCAAGAATTGCTCACCGCCAAGTCGGACGACGTCTACGGCCGGGCCAAGATCTACGAGGCCATCGTCAAGGGGGACACCGTCTTCACGCCCGGCCTGCCCGAATCATTCAACGTGCTGATCCGCGAGCTGCAGAGCCTGTGCCTGGACGTGGAGCTCATAAAGGCCAAGCACTGAGGCGGAGCGTGGTCGATCGGGAACGATTAATCGAGGTCAATACATGAGTTTGATGATTCCCATGAGGCCGAACCTGGAAGCGGGACGGGTGGTGATCGACTTCGATTCCATCAAGATCCGGCTGGCCAGCCCGGAGAAGATCCGGTCCTGGTCCCACGGCGAGGTCACCAAGCCGGAGACCATCAACTACCGGACCTTCAAGCCGGAGCGGGACGGTCTGTTCTGCGCCAAGATCTTCGGTCCCATCACGGACTGGGAGTGCCTCTGCGGCAAGTACAAGCGCATGAAGCACCGGGGCGTTATTTGCGACAAGTGCGGGGTGGAGGTCACGCAGTCCAAGGTGCGCCGCGAGCGCATGGGCCACATCGAGCTCGCCTGCCCGGTGTCCCACGTCTGGTTCTTCAAGGGTCTGCCGAGCCGGATCGGCCACCTGCTGGACATCAGCCTGCGCGACCTGGAGCGCATCCTCTACTTCGAGTCCTACGTGGTCGTCGATCCCGGGGACTGCCCGGAGGTGAAGCGCCAGGAGCTGGTGAGCGACGACCGCTACCGGCAACTCCGGGAGAAGTACGCCAAGCTGCGCTGCGCGATGGGGGCGGAAGCCATCAAGGAGCTCTTGCGCCGGGTGGACGTGGAGAAGGACGCGGTAGAGCTGCGCGAGAAGATGCGGACCGAGAACTCCGTCCAGAAGAAGATCAAGTACGCCAAGCGGCTCAAGGTGGTGGAGGCTTTCCGCAAGAGCGGCAACAAGCCGGAGTGGATGATCCTGGACGCGATCCCGGTCATCCCCCCCGAGCTCCGGCCCCTCGTCCCCCTGGACGGCGGCCGGTTCGCGACTTCGGACCTGAACGACCTCTACCGGCGGGTGATCAACCGCAACAACCGGTTGAAGAAGCTGATCGAGCTGCGCGCCCCCGACGTCATCGTGCGCAACGAGAAGCGCATGCTGCAGGAGGCGGTGGATGCCCTCTTCGACAACGGACGCCGGGGCCGGGTCCTGCGGGGGGCCAACAACCGCCCCCTGAAGTCCCTCTCCGACACCCTGAAGGGCAAGCAGGGGCGGTTCCGCCAGAACCTGCTGGGCAAGCGCGTGGACTACTCGGGCCGCTCCGTGATCGTGGTCGGCCCGGAGCTGAAACTCCACCAGTGCGGCCTGCCCAAGAAGATGGCCCTGGAGCTCTTCAAGCCCTTCATCTATAGCAAGCTCGAGAAGGAAGGCCTCGTCACCACCATCAAGGCGGCCAAGGAGATGGTGGAGCAGCAGCGGCCCGAGGTCTGGGACTTCCTGGAGGACGTGATCCGCGAGCACCCCGTGCTCCTGAACCGAGCCCCCACCCTGCACCGGCTGGGCATCCAGGCCTTCGAGCCCATCCTCGTCGAGGGCAAGGCCATCAAGATCCATCCCTTGGTCTGCACCGCCTTTAACGCGGACTTCGACGGGGACCAGATGGCGGTGCACGTCCCCCTCTCCCCCGAGGCCCAGATCGAGGCCAGCGTGCTCATGCTGTCCTCCAACAATATCCTCTCCCCCGCCAACGGGCAGCCTATCGCCATCCCCAGCCAGGACATCGTGCTCGGCGTCTACTACCTCACCAAGGAGAAGAAGGGAACGAAGGGCGAGGGGCGGGCTTTCGCCAGCATCGATGACGTGGTCATCGCCCTCGAGCACGAGGAGGTCGAGACCCTCACCCCCGTCCGCCTCATGTACTCGGGGGAGCTGATCGACCTTACCACCGTCTACGACGACCAAGACGTGATCCACACCGAGGTCCAGACCGTCCGGAACCAGATCCTCAACACCACCGTGGGACGGGTCATCCTGAACGACCACCTCCCCCCCGGCCTCCCCTTCGTGAACGGCCTCCTCCGCAAGAAGGGCCTCCAGCTGCTCGTGCAGTACGGCTACCTGCGCTTCGGCCTGGAAAAGACGGTGGAGATGCTGGATGCCATCAAGAACCTGGGCTTCCTCTACGCCACCAAGGCCGGGATCTCTATCGGCATCGACGACCTCGTGATCCCGGAGGTCAAGGACAAGCTGGTCTCCTCCGCCCAGAAGGAGGTCATCGACGTCGAAAAGCAGTATCTGGACGGGGCCATCACCAACGGCGAGCGCTACAACAAGGTGATCTCCATCTGGTCCAGCGTGACGGAAAAAGTGGCGGATGCCATGTTCAAGGAGATGGAGAAGCAGGACCAGGACGGGTCGGAGTTCAACCCCATCTACATCATGGCCGACTCCGGGGCCCGCGGCTCCAAACAGCAGATCCGGCAGCTGGCGGGCATGCGCGGCCTCATGGCGCGGCCCAGCGGGGAGATCATCGAGAACCCCATCACCTCGAACTTCCGCGAGGGTCTCACCGTGCTGCAGTACTTCATCTCGACCCACGGGGCCCGCAAGGGCCTCGCCGACACCGCGCTCAAGACCGCGGATTCGGGCTACCTGACCCGCCGCCTGGTCGATGTCTCTCAAGACGTGATCATCAGCGACCACGACTGCGGCACCGTGGACGGGATCGAGATCAAGCCCATCATCGAGTCGGGAGAGGTAATCGAGCCCCTGCGCGACCGCATCGTGGGCCGGGTGAGCCTGGAGAACATCAAGGATCCCTTCGGAGGCCAGGTCATCGTGAAGATCAACGAGGAGATCACGGAAGAGACGGCCAACGCCATCCAGGCCTCGGGAATCGAGAAGGTGAAGATTCGCTCCGTGCTTACCTGCGAGTCGCAGCGCGGGGTGTGCGCGCTCTGCTACGGCCGCGACCTGGCCACCGGCAAGCTGGTGGAGATGGGGATGGCGGTGGGGGTGATCGCCGCCCAGTCCATCGGGGAGCCCGGTACCCAGCTCACCATGCGCACCTTCCACATCGGGGGTACGGCCAGCCACCGCACCGAGCAGACGACGCTGGAAGCCAAGAACGGGGGAATCGTCAAGTTCCACAACCTGACCACGGTCAAGAACAAGAAGGGCGACCTCGTGGTCATGAACCGGTCGGGCGCGCTCATCATCCACGACCAGAAGGGCCGCGAACGGGAGCGCCACGCGGTGGTGTACGGGGCCAAGCTGAAGGTCAAGGACGGGTCGGAGGTGAAGCAGGGGCAGCTCCTGGTGGAGTGGGACCCCTACTCCTTCACCATCTTGACCGAAGAGGAAGGACAGGTGGCCTTCCGGGACGTGCTCGACGGGCAGACCGTGCACGAGCAGGTGGACGAGAACACGGGTATGGCCGCCCTCGTCATCATGGAGTCCCCGGACGAGAAGAAGCAGCCGCGCATCGAGATCAAGGACGCCAAGGGCAAGGTGCAGCGGAAGTACCTCCTGCCCTCGGGCGCCCACCTCATGGTGGAGGACGGCAACGAGGTGGCGGCGGGCGACGTGCTGGCCAAGATCCCGCGGGAGACGGCCAAGACCAAGGACATCACGGGCGGTCTGCCCCGGGTGGTGGAGCTGTTCGAGGCCCGGCGCCCCAAGGAGCCCGCGGTCATCACCGAGATCGACGGGGGGGTGAAGTACGGAGACGTGGCCAAGCAGCACCGCAAGATCTTCGTGACCGGCGACGATGGGGACCAGCGCGAGTACCAGCTCCCCCGCGGCGCCCACATCAACGTCCAGGAAGGGGAGCGGGTCAAGGCCGGGGAGCCCCTCATGGACGGCCCCATCGATCCCCACGACATCCTGCGGGTGCGGGGGGAGAAGGAGCTGCAGCGGTACCTGGTGGACGAGATCCAGGAGGTCTACCGCCTGCAGGGGGTGAACATCAACGACAAGCACATCGAGGTCATCGCCCGGCAGATGATGCGCTGGGTGAAGATCGAGGACGTGGGGGAGACGGAGTTCCTGATCGACGAGGTGGTGGACAAGTTCCGCTTCCTGGCCGATAACGAGCGGATGGTGGGCCAGGGCAAGAAGCCGGCCACGGGCCGGCCCCTGCTCTTGGGTATCACCAAAGCCTCGCTCTCCACGGATTCCTTCATCTCCGCGGCCAGCTTCCAGGAGACGACCCGCGTGCTCACCGAGGCCGCCATCAGCGGAAAGGTGGACTACCTCCGGGGCCTCAAGGAGAACGTGATCATGGGTCGGCTCATCCCTGCGGGTACGGGGATGGAGTTCTACCGCCGGATTAAGATTCCGGAGGACGTCGTGGAGCGCACCGCCCCCGGCCTGGAGGGCTCCTACGAGGCCGATTACGTCGTCGAGCCCGAGCACATCAAGGAGGGGGCGGAAGTCTAAGCTCCCCGGCCAGTGCGCCCCCCGCGGTGTGTGGAAGATCACATCGCGGGGGGCGTCGCCCGCCGCATCCTCCTTCCGCGGACCGACGACACCGTCCGTCAGCCGGTCAGGGAGGGGGTTCGAAGATGCGGCGCGCATGCTCGGCCGGGGTCCTGGCCCTGGCCACGCTCCTTGCCTGCCGGGCCCAGGAGAAGCCGCCCGACGTCTCCGGTCTCATCTCCGACCTGAGGGGAGCCGACTCGGGGAAGAGCGGCCAAGCCAACCTGGCCCTCATCCGCATCGGCGAACCCGCGGTGCCCGAGCTCATAGAGATGTTGAAAGGCGAGGACCCGCGGCTGCGCGGCCTCGCGGCCTCTACCCTTTGGGGGATGGGTCCCAAGGGGAAGGCCGCCGTCCCCGCTCTGGCGGAGACCCTTTCCGACAAGGACCCGGAGCTGCGGACGGCCGCGGCCATGGCCCTCGAGAGCATGGGTGGGGAGGCCAGGGATGCCGTCCCCGCCCTGGCCAGGGTCCTGGGCGATCACGACAACCGCGCGCGCCAGGCCGCGGTGAAGGCGCTGGGCGCGATCGGTCCCGCGGCCCGGGAGGCCCTGCCCGCCCTCACCCGCGCCACCAAACGGATCTCCTGGCCGGAGGCGGAGGAGGCCATCCGATTGATACAGGGCCGCTAGCGTCGGCCGGGCCCGAGCTGCGGGGCGGGGTATGCTTGTCCCCGGAGGTCCCCCATGACCAGCCTCGCCCTCGCCCTCTTCCTGTCCGCCCCGCCCGTCCGACCCGTCAGCACCTTCTCGATCGTGGCCCGCGATCCCGCCACCGGTCAGATGGGTGTCGCCGTCCAGAGCCACTGGTTCTCGGTGGGGGCGGTCGTCCCCTGGGCGGAGGCGGGGGTGGGGGCCGTGGCCACCCAGTCCTTCGTCGATCCCTCTTACGGACCGCTCGGCCTCGCCCTCATGCGCACGGGCCGCTCCGCCCCTGAGGCCTTGGCGGGCCTCTTGGCCGGGGACCCCGGTCGTGAGGTGCGCCAGGTGGGGATGGTGGACGAGAAGGGCCGCGTGGCCACCCACACCGGCCGCCTCTGTGTGCCGGCCGCGGGCGGCCAGGCAGGGGCGCAGTACACGGTACAGGCCAACCTCATGGACAAGTCCACGGTGTGGCCGGCCATGGCCCGGGCCTTCGAGTCCGCGCCGGGCGATCTGGCCGAGCGCATGCTCGCCGCCCTCGACGCCGCCCAGGCGGAAGGGGGCGATATCCGCGGCCAGCAGTCAGCGGCCCTGCTGGTGGTCAAGGCCGTTTCCAGCGGGCGGCCCTGGGCGGACAAGGTCTTCGACCTGCGCGTGGAAGACCACCGGGACCCCCTGCCCGAGCTGCGCCGGCTGGTCCGTGTCCAGCGGGCCTACAATCATATGGGGACGGGCGACGACTGCGTGGCGGTCAGGGACTGGGCCTGCGCGGAGCAAGAGTACGGGGCGGCGCGGAACCTGGAGCCCGCGAACGCGGAGATGGCCTTCTGGCACGCGGTCGCCCTGACCACGGGCGGCAAGCTCGATGCGGCCAAGCCCCTCTTCGCGCAGGCCTTCGCCGCCGACCCCCGCTGGCGCGAGCTGGCCCGCCGGCTGCCCGGGGTCGGCCAGCTCCCTTCCGACCCGAGGGTCCTGGAGGCGATCCTGGCCGTACCATAAGGCGTCGGGGCTACGCGTTTCTCGGCAACGGTCCCCAACCTCGGCACCCCTCTCCGGGAAGGATGCCCCGGCCTTAGCGCACGTACCCCAGGGCCCTCAATGCCTCGAGCTGCTCCGTTGACACCTTCGCCGCGGGGGCGCCAACGCCGGTGTGCATGAGCGTCGCGAGCTGCGGCTCGAGGACCTTGCGGTATCGCTCCGCGAGCTCCGGATGCTCGAAGGCCACGTTGTGGCGCTCTTGGGGGTCGTGCGTCACGTCGTACAGTTCTTGGACGCCGTTGGCGCGCAGGAGGAAGCGCCAGGGTCCGTGCTCGACGAGTACGGCGGGCAGGCCATAGAGGTTGCCGCCCGAGAATCGCGCCGGAGCGGCCGGGGTTTCCGTCCCCCCGCCCGTGCCCCACAGACCCGTGAGCGACCGCCCTTCGTCGGGAGACTGCGGGACCATCGCCGGCAACCCGGCCAGATCGACGAGGGTGGGCGCGATGTCGACCAGGCCCACCACGGTGTCTACCTTTCGTCCCTCCGGTGTGGCCCCGGCGCCCCAGAAGACGAGCGGGATCCAGGTCACCTCGCGGTAGTAGTCATGGCCATGCTCGAAATGGCCGTGGTCCCAGAACTCCTCCCCATGGTCCGCGGTCAACGCGGCCACGAGCGGCCGCTTCGCGCGCCGAGCGCGCAAAGCCTCGAACAGGCGGCCCACGTGCTTGTCGGTGTAGGCCACCGCCCCCGCGTAGTACTGCCGAAGCCGCTCGCGGTCCCGCGGGCCGAGCCAGAGGGAACCACTGCGAACGAGGTCGGTGGCCGCAAAGATCTCGCCTACCACCGTGCCGTCCTCGCGCAGCGGGGGGTGGGCCTGGCGGATCACTTCGACCATCGCCTCCGGGTCCAGGCGGGCCGGATCCGCCCGGTAGGGCGTGTGGGGATCGATGTAGTGCACCCAAAGGAACAGCGGGCGCGGGTCCGATTCACCCAGCCATCCCAGCGCGGTGTCGGTCAGCCCTTGCGCACGGTAGTCGCCCCACTTCACGGGCGGGGTCAAGTCGACGATGAGCCGCGTGAGGGGTAGGTCGCGCATGAAGCCGGCCATCATGGCGCCCCCGCTCGGGGTCGCGAACTGCTCGAAGCCGTGGGCCATCCCCGACTCCGGATGAAGGAATCCGTTCGCGACCACGGCGCGGGTGCGGTACCCGGCCGCGGCGAAGCGCTGGGCCAGGGTGGTGAAGCGGGCGTCGAGCGGCGAGCGTCGGAAGGTGAACCCGGCGCTCAGGGGCATTCCCGCGCCGTGGCGAGTCGTCGGCAGCCCGGTCATGATCGACGCCACGCTGGGAGTCGTCCAGGGGCTGGCCGCCAGCCCCCGCGTGAACATCACGCCTTCCCGCGCGATCTTATCCATCTCCGGCGTGATCGTCGGCGACCGGCCATAGGCACCCAGGTGGTCGGCGCGCAGGGTGTCGATGGAGACGAGGACCACGTCCGGACGCGCGGGGTCCGCCACGGCCGCGGCGGTGGGTTTGGTCTCCGCCGGCGGGCCCGGCATCCGTGGGTAGGGGACGAAGAGGAGGAGAACGAGGGCCAGGGTCAGGAGCGCCCACCACCGCACCCACTGGTCGCGTGGCCGCAGCAGGGAGGCCATCGCCCCCACCACGAGCGCGGCGAGCGCGTCGATCCACGGCGCCAGCGGCCGTGGCACCGGGGGCGCGGCGGTCAGGGAGTCCGCGATCATGAAGGCCACCAGGGCCCCGGTGAGCCCGAAGCAGACCGCCCAGCTGGCCCCCAGCCGGTCTCCCTCGCGCCAGGCGGGAATGAAGCGCCGCACCGCGGCCGCCAGGGGCAGAAGGAGCAGGACGGTCAGGACGCTGACCAAAATCGACAGTTTGGTCATCCCGGCCGCCATTTCGGGACCGAGGAAAGCCTGGTTCCGCAGCAGGAGGTAGGTCGCTTGGGCCAGGGCAAGAAACGCGGCCGAGGCGCTGCCGGCGACGACGAGCGGATGCCGCTCCAACCATCCCCTGAACCTGGCTCCTCTCCCTTCGGGGGCCAGGGGCGCTTCCCGCTCGAGCGGGCCCGCCTCCGTCACCCTCCTGCCCTCCGCGAGGCGTCACGCCTCAAGGAGAAGTCCGGTCGGGCCAGGACGCGCTCTGGGGCGCGACTCGGAAGCCCGTCGAGACGGGCAAGCCTGTGGGCAGAGGATGGGGAGAGGGCGGTCATCGATGAGGCCACAATACCCCAAGAGCCTCGAGAGTGGCAGCGCCGGCCGCCGTCGGGGTGACTCGGGCAACGTGAACCACGCCCCAAACCGGCCCCCGGTCGCGCTTCCTAGGCTCGGAGCCGGAACCAGAATAGTTCCGCGAGAACCAGAACCCCGCGGTTGGCATGGCTAGGGAGGAGTGGCACAGCGGCGATGCTTGCTTCTCTCGAAGAATGGCCTTGAGTCGGGTTTCACCAGCTGGTTGCCTATTCAGCCGAACCGCGATCGTGGAGTTGCCGTGCTCAGCAATGGGGCGGGACCCCCGCCCCCGGCCAATCTCGGGCAGGACCTGCTGACCCTGGCCGCTGAACATCAAGTCGTGCCCGGTTTGCTTGCGGAGTCTGGGCGACCCCAGGTCGAACTTCAGGGCCGGGCCTTCCGCGCCCGCGTGATCGCGCTCCGCCGCCGCCCTTTTGGGCCGCTTCTTGAGAAGGACGGCCCCCCCGCCCCTTGACAAGGGCTTTTGTTCGTATAAACTTGGAGGGTTGCTCAATCGAGGGCGGGGGTGCCTGGCGCGACTCCCTCTCTCCTCGGCCTCGGAGGTCAGGTGCCCACGGTCAGCCAGCTGGTCCGGATCGGTCGGACGAAACTCCGGTCGAAGACTGACAGCCCGGCCCTCCAGGGATCGCCGCAGAAGCGGGGTGTTTGTGTCCGCGTTTTCACCTCCACCCCCAAGAAGCCCAACTCGGCCCTCCGCAAGGTGGCCCGGGTGCGGCTGACCAACGGGATCGAGGTCACGGCTTACATCCCGGGGGTGGGCCACAACCTGCAAGAGCACTCGATCGTGCTCATCCGGGGGGGGCGGGTCAAGGACCTGCCCGGCGTGCGCTACCACATCGTGCGGGGCACGCTGGACGCGGTCGGGGTCCAGGGGCGGAAGCGGTCGCGAAGCAAGTACGGGGCGAAGCGACCCAAGGCATAGGGTCGCCAGAGCCGGCGGCGGGAGCCGACGGCGGAGGTAGCCAAGGAAGCATTTCCAGCCCGGCGCTGGAGAGACACGGTCGGGGAGATCGGGCCTTCGGGAGATGCGAACGGCCAGGATCCTCGAGGCGGGGCGGTCGTAGGGCCTCAGACGACGCCGGCGGGGCCGGGCGGGGCCCGGCACCCGAAGCGCCGTCTGTTGTTTTTTCTGAGGAGTGTGCGGATGTCACGTCGTGGGCTCGTCGCGCGCAGGGAGGTCCTGGCGGACCCTCTCTATAACAGCGCACTCGTCACCAAGTTCATCAACTGCATGATGTATGGGGGCAAGCGTTCCACCTCCCAGCAGATCGTGTACGGCGCCCTGAACGTCGTGCAGTCCAAGACCCAGGAGGACCCCCTCAAGGTCTTCAAGAAAGCCGTAGACAACGTGAAGCCCTCCCTGGAGGTCAAGAGCCGCCGGGTGGGGGGGTCCAACTATCAGGTCCCGGTGGAGGTGAACCCTGCTCGTCGCACCTCCCTCGCCCTGCGCTGGATCATCTCCTTCGCCCGCAAGCGTCCCGAGCGCACCATGGTCCAGAAACTGGCCATGGAGTTCATGGACGCCGCCAATCTTCGGGGAGGGGCGGTGAAGAAGCGGGAAGACACGCACAAGATGGCGGAGGCCAACAAGGCCTTCGCGCACTACCGGTGGTGAGGCCACCGAGCGAAAGAAGAGCGCTGAGAAGCTGATGCCGAGACAGACCCCCCTCGAGCGGACCCGGAACATCGGGATCGCCGCCCACATCGACGCGGGCAAGACCACGACCACCGAGCGCATCCTCTATTACACGGGGGTGAACTACAAGATCGGCGAGGTCCACGAGGGTACTGCCACCATGGACTGGATGGAGCAGGAACAGGAGCGGGGGATCACCATCACCTCCGCCGCCACCACCTGCTTCTGGCGGGAGCACCGGATCAACATCATCGACACCCCCGGCCACGTGGACTTCACGGCCGAGGTGGAGCGCTCGCTGCGGGTCCTGGACGGGGCAGTCGCGGTCTTCGACGCGGTGGCGGGCGTGCAGCCCCAGTCGGAGACGGTCTGGCGCCAGGCCGACAAGTACAAGGTCCCCCGGATCGCCTTCATGAACAAGATGGACCGGGTGGGGGCGAACTTCCTCCATTCCATCGAGACCATGCACGAGCGGCTCAACGCCAAGTCGGCGGTGGCCATCCAGCTCCCCCTGGGCGCCGAGGACCAGCACCAGGGGGTGATCGACCTTGTGGAGATGAAGGCCTACCGCTATCTCGACGAGACCCTGGGTGCGGAGTACGAGGTCCAGGACATCCCCGCCGACAGCAAGGCGGACGCCCAGAAGTACCACGACATCATGGTCGAGAAGGTCGCGGAGGCCGCGGAAGCGGCCGGCGACGATACGCTCTACCACAAGTTCGTGAGCGGGGAGAAACCCACGGTGGCCGAGATCAAGGCTGCCATCCGCAAGGCCACCATCGCCATGAAGCTCTTCCCGGTCATCTGTGGCTCCGCCTTCAAGAACAAGGGCGTTCAGCCCATGTTGGACACGGTGGTCGACTATCTGCCCTCGCCTCTCGACCTTCCCCCCACCGTAGCCAACGATCCCATCACGGGGGAGCTGGTGCCCCGCGAGCCCCGGGACGACGCCCCCTTCTCCGCCCTTGTCTTCAAGATCATGACCGACCCCTTCGTGGGGCAGCTCGCCTTCCTCCGCGTCTACTCCGGGAACGTGAAGACCGGGGACACCGTCCTGAACTCCACCAAGGGGATGAAGGAGCGCATCGGCCGTCTCCTCAAGATGCACGCCAACAAGCGGGAGGAGATCAAGGAGGTCTACGCGGGAGACATCGCGGCCGCGGTCGGCCTCAGGAACGTCATCACCGGAGACACCATCTGCGACATCAGTAAGCCGGTGGTGCTCGAGTCCATCAACTTCCCCGCCCCCGTCATCGCCTTGGCCGTGGAGCCTAAGACCAAGTCCGACCAGGAGAAGCTGGGTACGGGCCTGGCCAAGCTCATGCAGGAGGACCCCACCTTCAAGGTGGAGACCGACCGTGACACCGGCCAGACCAAGATCTCGGGCATGGGCGAGTTGCATCTAGAGATCATCGTCGACCGGCTGAAGCGCGAGTTCAACGTGGAGGCCAACGTGGGCAAGCCCCAGGTGGCCTACAAGGAGACGATCCGCAAGTCGGCCAAAGGCGAAGGCCGGTGGATCAAGCAGACCGGCGGCCGGGGCCAGTACGGCCACGCCAAGATCGAGCTGGAGCCTGCCCCCGGCGAGGGCTTCGTCTTCGAAAACGAGATCGTGGGGGGCTCGATCCCCAAGGAGTACATAAAGCCGGTCGAGGAGGGCATCCGGGAAGCCCTGGAACGCGGCATCATGGCCGGCTACCCGGTGGTGGACGTGCGGGTCAAGCTTTACGACGGCACCTACCACGAGGTGGACTCCTCAGAGATGGCCTTCAAGCTGGCGGGGTCTCTGGCCTTCCAGGACGCGGCCAAGAAGGCGCATCCCGTGCTCCTGGAGCCGATCATGAAGGTCGAGGTCGTGACCCCCGACGACTACACAGGGGCGGTCACGGGGGATCTCTCCAGCCGGCGCGGCCATATGGAGGGCCAAATCTCCCGGGGCGGGACCCAGATCATCACCGCCCTGGTGCCCCTCTCGAACATGTTCGGCTATTCCACCGACCTCCGCTCCCGCACCCAGGGCCGGGCCACGTATTCCATGCACTTCGAGAAGTATGCGGAGGCCCCCCGGAGCGTGAGCGAGGAGGTGGTGGCCAAGGTCATGGGCAAGGTGGCCAAGGATTAACCGTCCCTTTCAAGAGGCAGGAACAGCATGTCCAAGGAGAAGTTTGACAGGTCGAAGCCGCACGTGAACGTGGGGACGATTGGGCACGTGGACCACGGGAAGACGTCGTTGACGGCGGCGATCACGAAGGTGTTGTCGGCCCTGAACCCGCGGGTACAGT